>NZ_JBMBTE010000053.1:0-36125 GCF_048897285.1 Rhodococcus sp. O3 | reverse complement strand
GTAGTCGTCGAGCTGATCGGCCACGTCGACGCGCTGACGCACCGCGCCGCCCGAGGAGCCGAACCCGCGATAGTCGAATGCGAACACGTCGAGTCCGGCGTCGGCGAGCCGCTGCGCGAACGGCTGCAATCCGGAGTCCTTCGTGCCGCCGAGCCCGTGTGCCATCACCACGATCGGCCGGCCCCGGTCGTTCGCGAGGCGGTCGTCGGTGGCGCGGAAATACCAGGCGTCGCACGGGGTTCCGGACGAATCGAAGGCGACGCTGCGGTAGGAGGACGATTCGGTGGATGGCGGGCACCGGTCGTCGGGCGGTGCGGCGGCCACGAGATCCGCGCGGGCGGCACCCTCCGGTATTTCGCGGGTGCGCAGGTCGTGCTCGTAGAGGAAGTAGTCGACCTGCTGGGTGTGCCGCGGCCGGTCGAGCATGTGACCGGTGTACTTCTGCTGGTCCTCGGCGATCACCCGCCGCATGTCGGCGATCGGCGGCAGCCGGTAGCGGCCCGCCGCGTATGCGGCGATGAGCCGCGCCTGGGATTCGACGAACGGGAACAGTGTCGGGGTCGCCTGTGCGAACCCGGCGAACGCGAGATCGTCGATGCCGGGTGCGAAGATCCGCTTGTACAGGTCGATGCGGTTGCCCGGCGCGCTGATGAAGTCCTCGTCGAAGAAGGGGAACGTGATGTTGTAGCCGGTGGCGTGGACGATGATGTCGAACTCGCCGGATGTCCCGTCCTCGAAATGCACCGTCCGGCCGTCGAGGAGGCGGACATCGGGTTTCGGCGTCACGTCACCGGAACCCAGGCGCAGCGGCAGTTCCACCGACTGTGTCGGATGTGCTTCGAAGAAGCGGTGATTCGGGGTGGGCAGACCGTACCGTTCGGGGCGGCCGGACAGGAGCGGCTGGCCGAGTTGCGCGGCCTTGCGCTGCCACGCGAGCGGAACGTACGGGCTGGTGCGGTAGTACTTGTCGGCGGGTCTGCCGGCGATGTACTTCGGCACGAGCCACGCACCCGACCGGGTGGAGAGGGTGACCTCGTTGCCGAGGGTCTTCGACGAGAGTTCGACGGCGATGTCCGCGGCGCTGTTGCCGAGGCCGACGACGAGAATGCGCCGTCCGGTGAAGTCCAGCGGGGTCTGCGGGTCGATGTAGTGGTGGGAATGGATTTCGGTGCCGGTGAACTCGCCGGGGAACTCCGCCATCCGCGGATCCCAGTGATGGCCGTTGGCGACGACGAGGAAGTCGGTGTGCCGGGTGCTGCCGTCCTCGAGGTCGAGGTCCCAGCCGCCGCTCTCGACGGGTTCGGCGTGCACCACACCGTTGCGGAACTCGATGTTCTTCTCGAGATCGAACGCGCGGGCGTAACCGTCCAGGTATGCCTTGATCTGGGTGTGATGCGGGAAATCCGGATACTCGTCGGGCATCGGATAGTCCTTGAAGGACAACTGATGCTTCGAGGTGTCGATGTGCAGCGACCGGTAGGCGCTGCTGTGACCGTTCGGGTTCCCGAATGCCCAGTTGCCTCCGATGCGGTCGGAGGTCTCGAAGCAGGTGTACGGAATGCCGTAGTCGCCCAGCATCTTTGCGGTCGTCAGCCCGCTGATTCCTGCTCCGATGACGGCCGTGGTCGGTGCCGGCATGCGTCAGCTCCTCGATCCTGCTGCCGGAGCGGTTCCGGCGCGGTGCCGCCAATCTAGAACATGTTTCCCCTCGGTGTGAACAGATCTCGAAAACTGTCTACTGCGGGTATCGTCGCGGTCGTGTCCCGGCACCGGACCGGGACCGGTGCGGAGGCGCGATGGGCACGGAAGCCGAAGCGACGACGGTGCGGGAACGGTTGCTGGATGCCGCCGAGAAATGCCTGCGGGACAAGGGGATCCGCGCGACCACCGTGCTCGAGGTCGCCGAGACGGCGGGGGTGTCCCGGGGGTGGCTGTACCGGCACTTCCCGGACAAGGCGACCCTCGTCGGCAGCGTCATCGTCCGCCTCGACACCGCCTACTGGGCCGGAGCGCACGCGACCCTCGCCGAATGCGGTTCACTCGTCGAGCAGTTGGCGGCGGGCGTGCGGATCGGCCGGTCCGCGTACGACGACCCGGGTGCGCTCGCGATCCGGTTGCGCACGGACGAACCGGAGGAGTTCGCGGCGTGCGCGGGCGCCGGCGTCCACGAACTCGTTCCGCACCTGGCCGAATTCTGGAGCCGTTATCTCGTCGCGGCGGCCGAGCGCGGCGAGATCGATCCCGGAATCGACACTGCCGAGGCAGCCGAATGGGTTGCGCGGGTGCTGATCAGCATCGCCACCGTGCCCGGCGCAACCCTCGAGCCCGACGATCCGGCCGCGGTGCTGCGGTTTCTGCGCCGTTACGTGATGCCGGGCCTGACCGTCACGGAGACATAGCCGCCAGGTGCGCCAGCAGGTCGGGATACCGGCGGGTGTGGGCCCCACCGTTGATGTCGATGTTCGCCCCGGTCATCCACGCCGCTGCATCCGACGCCAGGAACGCCACGACCTCGGCGATCTCCTCGGGACGTCCGCTGCGGCCGAGCGGTGTGTTCTCGAGGTAGTCCTCCGTCAGGCCGGGCACCAGCGACACCCCGGCGACCAGTGGCGTGTCGACGAGGCCCGGGGAGATCGAGTTGACCCGGATCCGCCGGGGCGCGAGTTCGAGCGCCGCGACCTCCGTCAACATCAGCACGCCGGCTTTCGCCGAGCAGTACGCGGCCATCCCGGTGCCCGGTTGGCGGCCGTTGAGCGAGGCGATGAGTGTGATGCTGCCGCCGTCGACCATCCGCCGGCCCGCGTGTTTGACCACGAGGAACGCACCGGTGAGACACACGTCGAGAGTGGTGCGCCAGCCTTCGAGACTCAGATCGGTGATCGCGCCCGGCACGCTGAGCCCGGCGCAGTCCACCACCGTGCCGATGTCCCCGAACTCGGACGCGATCTCGTCGAACAGGCGCTCGACGCTGTCCTCGTCCCGCACGTCGACGTGCCGCCCCATGGCACCGTTGCCCAGTTCACCGGCGCGCAGCAGCGCGGCGTCGGCGTTCACGTCCGCCACGATCACCTGTGTTCCGCGCGCGTGCAGCCGGCGGCACGTCGCCCAGCCGATCCCCGATGCGCCGCCGACGACGATCGCGTTCGCTTCCTTCACGCCGGTACCCCCGTTTCCCGTTCCACCTGCTGCCGCGATGGTAGAGACGGAACGGGCGCGCGGTGACGATTGCGGGGAACCCGCCGATGGGACGCCAGGTTTGTCGTACTGTGAATGTCGTCACATCGTGTCGGCCGGCCCGACGTGCCGACCCGCCCGCTCGGAGGTTCGGATGTCCACCACCGAAATGCAGGACCTGCAACGCACCATCGGTCACCTGCGGCAATGCGTCGGATCACTGCGCTCGCGCTACGGTGATGCCCCTGCGGTCAAGCGTCTGGCCAATGATCTCGATCGACTCGACATCGACGCGAAGGAACTCGACAGCGCACCGCCGGCCGAGGTGCGCGGGCACACCGGTGAGCGCATCCCGGTTCCCGACGCGCCGTACGACGAGAGCCTGTTCCGCGGCGTCGACGTCGACGACGAAGGACTCGGCGGACTCCACGGGGAGCGGTGACCGCCCCGCCGGCCACCGGTGTTCGTTCCGCGACCCGGGCGAGGATCGCGGACCGAACGCTGCGCACCGACCGCTGGTGGCTGACCCCGCTGCTCACGGTTCTGGGCCTGACGATCTTCGTCGTGTACGCCACGATCCGGTCGTTCGTGCGCACCGCCTACTGGGTCGACGACTACCACTACCTGACGCCGTTCTACTCGCCGTGTGTCAGCGCCTCGTGCGTCCCCGGATCGAGCCACTTCGGGGTGTGGGTGGGCGAGCTACCCATGTGGATCCCGCTCGCATTCCTGTCGCTGCCGTTCCTGCTCGGTTTCCGGCTCACCTGCTACTACTACCGCAAGGCCTACTACCGGTCGTTCTGGCTGTCGCCGCCGGCCTGCGCGGTCGCCGAACCGCGCGCCCGCTACACGGGGGAGACGCGGCTGCCGCTGATCCTGCAGAACGTGCACCGCTACTTCTTCTACGCGGCCCTCGTGATCTCGGTGATCAACTCGTACGACGCGATCGTCGCGTTCCACAGCCCTGGCGGATTCGGGTTCGGCCTCGGCAACGTGATCCTCGTGGTCAACGTGATCCTGCTGTGGATATACACGCTCTCGTGCCACTCCTGCCGGCACGTCACCGGCGGCAGGCTCAAGCACTTCTCGAAACATCCGGTGCGCTACCGCATCTGGACCTTCATCTCGAAACTGAACACGCGGCACATGCAGTTCGCGTGGATCACGCTGGGCACGCTGATCATCACGGACTGCTACATCATGCTCGTCGCGAGCGGCACCATCTCGGATCTGCGGTTCGTCGGCTGACGGCACCGTCGGGGGCACCAGGGGACAGGGAGGGCAGCGATGCCGGAGGTCGAACGGCACGAATACGACGTCGTGGTGATCGGGGCGGGCGGCGCGGGCCTGCGCGCAGTCATCGAGGCGCGGCAACGCGGCCTGCGCGTCGCGGTCGTGTGCAAGTCGCTGTTCGGCAAGGCCCACACCGTCATGGCCGAGGGCGGCTGCGCCGCCGCGATGGGCAATGCCAACCCGCACGATTCGTGGCAGGTGCACTTCCAGGACACGATGCGGGGCGGGAAGTTCCTCAACAACTGGCGGATGGCCGAACTGCACGCCCGTGAAGCCCCGGACCGGGTGTGGGAACTGGAAACGTACGGGGCGCTGTTCGATCGCACCCCCGACGGCCGGATCAGCCAGCGCAACTTCGGTGGGCACACCTATCCGCGGCTCGCGCACGTCGGTGACCGCACCGGACTCGAACTGATCCGGACCATGCAGCAGAAGATCGTGTCGCTGCAGCAGGAGGACTACGCCGCGCACGGCGACTACGAGGCTCGGGTCAAGGTGTTCGCCGAGTGCACGATCACCGAACTGCTCGTCGACGAGTCCGGCCGCATCGCCGGGGCGTTCGGATACTGGCGTGAATCCGGCCGGTTCGTGCTGTTCGACGCGCCGGCCGTCGTCATTGCGACCGGTGGCATCGGCAAGTCGTACAAGGTGACCTCGAACTCGTGGGAGTACACCGGTGACGGTCACGCGCTCGCGCTGCGAGCCGGCGCGGCGCTGATCAACATGGAGTTCATCCAGTTCCATCCGACCGGCATGATCTGGCCGCCGAGCGTGAAGGGCATCCTGGTCACCGAGGGGGTGCGCGGCGACGGCGGGGTCCTCAAGAACTCCGAGGGCGAGCGGTTCATGTTCTCCTACATCCCGCCCGTGTTCAAAGGGCAGTACGCCGAGACGGAGGAGGAAGCCGACCGCTGGTACGAGGACCAGGAGAACAACCGCCGCACCCCGGATCTGCTGCCCCGCGACGAAGTCGCCCGCGCCATCAACTCCGAGGTCAAGGCCGGTCGCGACAGCCCGCACGGCGGGGTGTACCTCGACATCGCCTCCCGGATGCCGGCCGCCGAGATCGTGCGGCGGCTGCCGTCGATGCACCACCAGTTCCTCGAGCTCGCCGACGTCGACATCACGAAGGAACCGATGGAGGTCGGCCCCACCTGCCACTACGTGATGGGCGGTATCGAGGTCGACCCGGACACCGCAGCCGCGTCGGTGCCCGGCCTGTTCGCCGCCGGGGAATGCTCGGGCGGCATGCACGGATCCAACCGGCTCGGCGGCAACTCGCTGTCGGACCTGCTGGTGTTCGGGCGGCGGGCCGGGATCGGGGCCGCGGACTACGTGGAGGGGCTCACCGAACGGCCGCGTGCGACCGACGCCGCCATCGACGCGGCCGCGCGGACCGCGTTGTCGCCGTTCGATCCGGCCGCCCCGGACAGCGCCGAGAACCCGTATACCTTGCACGCGGAGCTGCAGCAGTCGATGCACGATCTGGTCGGCATCATCCGCCGCGCCGACGAGATCGAACGGGCCCTGGCCGAACTGGCCACGCTGCGCGAACGGATCCGCAACGTCGCGGTCGAGGGCAACCGGCAGTTCAACCCCGGATGGCATCTCGCGCTCGACCTGCGCAACATGCTGCTGGTCTGCGAGTGCGTGGCGCGAGCAGCGTTGCTGCGCACCGAAAGTCGCGGCGGGCACACCCGAGACGACCACCCCTCGATGGACGCGGAATGGCGGCGGACATTGCTCGTGTGCCGCACCGACGGCGGCGACAGATCCATCCCGGACGTGACGGTGACCCCGGAGCGGCAACAGCCGATGCGGCCGGATCTGCTCGCGTTGTTCGACATCGACGAACTGGGCAAGTACTACACCGACGAGGAACTCGCCGATCATCCGGGACGGAGGTCCTGACATGGGCTACCAGGCGGCCTTCCGGGTGTGGCGCGGCGACGCCGACGGCGGCGACCTGCACGACTACACCGTCGAAGCGAACGAGGGCGAGGTCGTGCTCGACGTCGTCCACCGATTACAGGCCACCCAGACCCCGGACCTGGCGGTGCGCTGGAACTGCAAGGCGGGCAAGTGCGGTTCGTGTTCGGCCGAGATCAACGGCAAGCCCCGGCTGATGTGCATGACGCGGATGTCGACCTTCGACCCGGACGAGACGATCACCGTCACTCCCGTACGCACCTTCCCGATCATCCGCGACCTCGTCACCGACGTGTCGTTCAACTACGAGAAGGCCCGCGAGATCCCGTCGTTCACGCCGCCACCCGACCTGGCGCCGGGGGAGTACCGCATGCAGCAGGTCGACGTCGAGCGCTCGCAGGAATTCCGCAAGTGCATCGAATGCTTCCTGTGTCAGAACGTGTGCCATGTCGTGCGCGACCATGAGGACAACAAGTCGGCGTTCGCCGGGCCCCGCTACCTCATGCGCATCGCCGAACTGGAGATGCACCCGCTCGACGTCGCCGACCGCCGCGACGCCGCGCAGGATCAGCACGGTCTGGGCCTGTGCAACATCACCAAGTGCTGCACGGAGGTGTGCCCGGAGAACATCCACATCACCGACAACGCGCTGATCCCGATGAAGGAACGCGTCGCGGGCCGGCGCTACGACCCGATCGTCTGGCTGGGCAACAAGCTGTTCCGGCGCTGAGTGCCCGGAAGAACCGGACCGTATTCACGTGAGTGCGGCGATGATCGCGCGGGCGATCCACTGCGCATACCGCTCGACGGTCCAGCCCCGGCTCAGCACCAGCAACTCGTACAGATCGACCGCGATATAGGTCCACAGGACGTCGCGTACTTCGTCCAGTTCGATGCCCGGGCGCAACTGGCCGGTCTCGAGCAGATGGCGTCCGAGCATGGTCATCCCGTTGAGGCGCTCGTCGACGAGGCGCCTCCAGATCTCCTCGAGGTCCTCCTGCCCGTGCCGGCCGTCCCGCAGCATCAACTGGATCCTGGCCGAGCGAACCTGCCGGGCGGCCATCTGGTCCGCATACATCGTGATCTTTTGCCGCACATCCGGTTCGGCGAAGATCGCCTTCGTCTCGGGCCTCTCGATGACGGGCACCGGATCGTCGTCCCCGGCGATCGTGTAGTCGAACACGGCCTTCGCCAAACCTGCCTTGGTTCCGAAGATCTTGTAGACGCTTTCGGGTGCCACACCACCGCGCTGGGCCACCGCTGTCACCGTCGTGGGGCGGTACCCGCGATCCTCGAACAAGTCCTGGGCTGCCCGCAGGATCGAGAGACGCGTCTGTTGCGCGCGTTCTCGGCGCCCCGACGCATCGTAGCGACGTTTCCCATTGACTTTCGGCATCGCGGGTCCATACTTGTATTTGGATACTGACTCACTGTATCCAATTCTTCATTCAACGGCAGGGAGAGCCGCCGTGAACATCAATCATTCCATTTCGGTCCCATCCGTCCCGGACGTCGCCGACGCGACTCCCCCCACGGAGAACAAGTCCGTCGCTGCGCGCTTCATGCACATGATGGCCGACGGTGATCGCGACACTTTCGACCGGCTCGTTGCACCCGAGGCGACCAACCGGGAGTCCCGGACCGAGCCGCCCGCAGCGAGAGTCCCAGGTCCGGACGGGTTGTATGCCACCGCTCTGTGGCTGCGTGAAGCCTTCGGTGACTTCCACCACGAAGTCGTCCACGCCGTGGAGGAGGACGATGTCGTCGTCCTCGATACCGTCATGACGGCCCGGCACGTCGGGCCGTTCGTGACCTACGACGAGCGCGGCCGGGTCGATCAAGTCTTCGCACCGACCGGCAAGAGTTTCGCGGTGCATCAAACCCACTGGCTGCGCATCGCCGACGGTAAATTGGTCGAGCACTGGGCGGATCGCGACGACCTCGGCATGGCCCGGCAAGCCGGCTGGGTCCCGCCCACCCCGGCCGGGTTGATCCGGAACGCGCTCGCAAAACGGAAGGTGCGCAAGGGAACAGCACACAGCGCGTGAGTGGCCGTGTGCTGCTCCCTGCCGGCTACGCGAACGTCACCGGCTACGCGAACGTCACGGCGCCGTCCGTGGTCAACGCGCCGAGCACCTCGTCGGTGTGCTCACCGTGCGCGGGCGGCGCCGACCCGAGTCGCGGGCGTTCGCCGGCGAAACTGACCGGAAAGCCGATCTGACGCAACGGCCCGGACGAATGGTCGACCGTGCCGATCATCCCGATCGCCTCGGTGTGCGGGTCGTCGTAGATCTCGTCCAGGTGGCGGATCGCTGACACCGGGACACCGTGCTTCTCGAGGGCCGCAACCCAGTGCTCGACCGTCCCGTCCGCGAATGCGTCCGTCAGTTCCTTTTCGAGCAGTTCCCGGTTCGCGACCCGATCGCGATTGCGGAAGAACTCGGTGCGTTCGGCCAGGTCGGGCCGGCCGATCGCGGTGCACAACCGGTCCCACAGTCCGTCGTTGCCGACGGCGACGACGAAATATCCGTCCTGGGCGGGAAATGCTTGGTACGGAGCAAGATTCGGGTGAGCAGAACCGAGCGCGTGCGGTCGCTTGCCGTCGGCGAACAGGTTCGTCGCCCAGTTCACGTGCATCGCGAGCTGGCACTCGAACAGCGACGTCGTCACGTACTGGCCGCGTCCGGTCCGGGCCCGCTCGACGAGGGCGGCGAGCACCCCGATCGTGCCGAACAGGGCAGCGCCCAGATCGCCCATCGCGTACCCGGCCTTCATCGGCGGGCCGCCGGGTTCACCGGTCAGGGACATGAGCCCACCGGCGGCCTGCGCGACCATGTCGTAGCCCGGCTCGTCGCGCCGCGGACCCACCTCGCCGAACGCGGAGATGTGCAGCACGACCAGGTGCGGGTGACGTTCGGACAACGCGCGGTAGTCGAAGATCCGTTGCAGGCCGCTGCCGGGCCGGAAGTTCTCGACCACGACGTCGGCATCCTCGAGCATGCGGTGCACGATCTCCTGCCCGGACTCCGACTTCAGATCGAGCGCCACCGACTTCTTCCCGCGGTTCACCGCCAGGTAGTAGGTGGCGTCGTCGCCGACGAACGGCGGACCCCACTGACGCGTCGGATCACCGGCGTCGGGATGTTCGATCTTGACGACCTCCGCGCCGAGATCGGCGAACGACATCGTCGCGTACGGTCCCGCGAGGATCTTGGACAGGTCGACGACCTTGATCCCGGCGAGCGGGGCGGGGCCGGTGGGGTATGTCATCGGGCTGCTCCTGTCAGGTCGTTCCGCGGCGCCGAGGCCCGCGCGGTCTCCGCGGTGACGGCAGTGCCGTCGACGATCGCCGCAATATGGTGCAGCGCAGTCGTATCGGTCTCCGATCGCAGGTCGGAGAGGTATGCGTTCGCGACGAGCAGCGACCGGTGGTCGCCGCAGCGGCCGATGCGGTGCGACGCGAGATCGAAGAGCTGCACGGCTATGACGGCCCGCGCGAGCGCATCCGCGTAGCGCGCGATCTCGACCTGCGCGCGGGTGTCGTCGCCGGCGAGCAGATCGTCACCGGTCGCCGCCAGCGAACCCCACAGGTCGGTGAGGATCTGCGCCCCGGGCCCGCAGTCCGGTGCGAGGGCGGCGAGCGTGGCCTGCATGGTCTCGGCGAGTGCGCGGTGCGCGTTCTGCTTGCGCATGCAGCGCAGGACGTCGAGCGCGATGACGTTCGACGAACCCTCCCAGATCGAACCGAGATGCGAATCGCGGACCAGCCGGGCGAAGTCCCGCTCCTCGATGTAGCCGTTGCCGCCGCGGATCTCCATCGCCTCCCCGGTCACGCTCCGGGCCCTCTTGCAGACATAGTGCTTGGCGATCGGGGTGAGGATCCGGATCAGGGTCGTGGCGTCCGGGTCGCCGGCGTCGGCGCGTTGCAGGCAGTCGGCGCTGTAGCCGATGAGGGCGAGTGCGCCCTCGGCCTCGAGCAGCAGCGGCAGCAGGGTGGCGCGCATGAGCGGCTGGTCGAAGAGGGGCTTGCCGAAGACGACGCGTTCGCGGGTGTGGTCGGCGGCGTCGCGGACGGCGCGGCGCATCAGCCCGGCCGACCGCATCGCGTTGGACAGCCGCGAGGTGTTGAGCATCTCCGTCATCTGCCGGAACCCGCGGTCGAGTTCGCCGACCTGCAGCGCGTAGGCGCCGTGCAGGGTGACCTCCCCGCTCGGCATCGACCTGGTGCCCAGCTTGTCCTTCAGCCGATCGATCGTGTAGGAGTTTCGGTCACCGTTCGGAAGATGCTTGGGCACCATGAACATTCCGACTCCGCGGGTCGAGACCGGATCTCCACCGGGGAACCGCGCGAGGGTGATGATCACGTCGGCGTCCGGGTTGGACGCGAACCATTTCCGGCCGGTCAGGCGCCATCCCGTCTCGGTGCGCTCGGCGCTCGTCTCCGTCTGCGCGATGTCCGTGCCGGCCTGGGTTTCGGTCATGAACATCGCGCCGGTCAACCGGTCCGGTCCGGTCGAGGTGAGTCCGTCGATCCAGGTGCCGAACACGTCCGGGTCCCCGAACATCCGCAGCGTGCGCGCGGCGGCGTCGGTCATCGACACCGGGCACGCGAGTCCGAACTCCGCCTGGACGAACAGATACGACGCGAGGTACTTCACGACGTGCGGGGGAGTGCGGTCCCAGCCGTGGACGGGCCGGTGCGAGAGGGCGGACAGCCCGTACTCGCCGAACGCCGCCTCGCACAGTTCCAGGTAGGCGGGGTGGTAGTCGATCCGGTCGATCCGGTTCCCGTCGGCGTCGAATTGGCGAAGGACGGGCGGATTCTTGTCGGCGATCGCCGCGAGCCGGACGAGACGATCGGCGGTGTCGGCACCCAACCGGTCCAACAGTGCATCGGTGTTCGTGCGGTCCGCGTCGTCGATCCACCGGTCGACGACGGCCCGGAGCGCGGGGTCGCGGTGCGCGTAGTTCATGGAATTCCCTTCGGCTCGAGGATCTTCTCCACTGTCACCCGCCACACCATGTAGAGTCCAAGACTTAATCGATTGCTATTCATATCCAGCACCACACAATGCGGGGTGACGTGGACATTCGTCAGATCCAGGCGTTCCTGGCGGTCGCCGAGGAATTGCACTTCGGGCGTGCGGCCGAGCGGCTGCACATCGCGCAGCCGCCGCTGAGCCAGACCATCCGGTCCCTCGAACGCGAACTCGGCGTCGAGCTCTTCGCGCGCACGACGCGGTCGGTGCGGCTCACGGCCGCAGGCTCGGCGCTGCTGGCCCCGGCACGCATCATCGAGACGCAACTGAAGGCGTGCCGGACGGTGACGCGGGCGGCGGCGCTGGGGGAGACCGGCGTCGTCGGCATCGGATTCGGCGGCGCCGGCGGGTACGCCGTGCTGTCGGGACTGACCAACGCCGTCGCCGAGGCATATCCGGGCATTGCGCTCGAGCTGCGACCGCAGACGTACTCGGGGCAGGCGGTCGAGTTGATCCGCTCGGGCACAATCGATCTCGGGATCGTGTCGCTGCCGGTCGGCGACGACCTGGAGACGCTGACCGTGCGCCGGGAGACGCTGCTGGCGGCACTACCGGCGCAGCACCGGCTTGCCGGCGAGGAACGGATCGCGATGCGCGAACTTGCCGCGGACCCGTTCGTGATGTATCCGTCGGCGCACGGCTCCCGCGTCCGGGAAGCGACGTTCGCGCTGTGCACGCAGGCGGGGATCACCCCGCGGACGGTGCACGAGGCGCCCGACCCCTACAGCCTGCTCGCGCTCGTCGGCGCTGGGCTCGGGGTCGCGGTCGTCGTCGACTCCACCACGCACGTGCGGGTGGACGGCGTGGTCTACCGGCCGATCGAGGACGAGGTGCCGCCGCTCGAGATCGCGATGGCCTGGCGCGCCGACAACCCGAACCCGGCGGCCCACCGCGTCGTCGCCGTGCTCCGGGACATGGACCTCCCGTAGGTTCCCGGCTTGGTACGGTCTCGGGCGGAGGTGACGCCTGTGGATGCCGGCAGGATCGACGAACTCGTCCGGACGAGGATCGAGACGGTCGAAGAACTCGAAGCGGCCGTCGGGGTGCCCACGCCGGCGATCCTCGAGAAGCACACGACGTTCACGACGCCGCTGATGCGCGAGTACATCGAACAGGCGCGATTCTTCGTGCTCGCGACCTCCGACGCGGACGGCAACTGTGACTGCTCGCCGCGCGGGGATCTGATCAGCAGGGTGCTGTTTCCCGACGAGAAGACCCTCGTGCTACCGGACCGCCCCGGCAACCGGCGGGCCGACTCCTACCGCAACATCCTCGAGAATCCGCGCGTGGGAATCCTGTTCCTCGTACCCGGTATCGACGAGGTGGTGCGCGTCAACGGCAGGGCGTCGCTGTCGACCGATCCCGAACTGCTGGCCGAGCTCGCGATGTCCGGCAAGCCGGCGCAGCTCGCGGTGATCGTGCAGATCGACGAGGCGTACCTGCACTGCGCGCGGGCGATCCTGCGCGCCAAGCTGTGGGACCCCGAGACGTGGGTCGAGCCCGAGTCGGTGCCGTCGCTGCGCGACATACTCGCCGAGCAGCACAACCTGAAGCACGAGGACCTCGAGCCGGCCCGGCAGGAGGCCTACCGGGCCGTGCTCTACTGACGACAGCTCTACCGGGAACCCACCGCTCGACCGGGAACCCGGATCACTGCACCCGTTCGGCGAGCAATGGAACGAGCTGGTCGAGCGCGAACGGCACCGACAGCGCCGAGTTCGTCGAGAACGCGGCGGAGATGTCCGAGTCGCTGTCGAGTACCAGGAACCGGCCGTCCTTCACCGCCGGGATCTGCTGGAACAGCACGTTGTTCGTCACCTCCTCGGACGGCATGTAGATCGGCAGGACGATCAGCATGTCCGCGTCGAGGAGGTTCAGGTTCTCCTCGGAGACCGGGATGAAGAAGCTGTCCGTCTCGGTGGCCTGCACCTGCGGGTTGTTCACGAACCCGAGTTCGGTCAGGAAATCGACGCGGGAGTCGCCGACGACGTAGGCGCCCCAGCCGTCGGACGTGTAGGCCGCGACCGTGACGGTCTTGCCGGCGAACTCCGGGTTCTCGGCGGCGGCCGCCGCGAAGTCCGCGTCGATCTGCGACAGCAGCTCCTCGCCCTTTTCCGGCACGCCGAGCGCCGTCGCGACGGACGTCACCTGATCGTCGAGCGAGGTCAGATAGGCGTCACTGCCCTCGGGCACGCCGACGGTCGTCGCGATCTTCGACAGCGACTCGTACCGGGACGGGTCGCCGGAACTCTTGGTGTCGAGGATCAGATCGGGGGTCACCGCGGCGAGCATCTCGTAGGACGGCTCGAGCGTGCCGATGAGCTCGGGCGACGACGTGTACAACCCCTCCGCCCACGGGCCGACACCCTCGCCCCCGAACGCGAGCCAGTCGCTGGCTGCGACCGGCTGAACCCCGAGCGCGAGTGCGGTCTCGGCGTCACCCCAGCCGAGCGCCGCGACCCGTTCGGGCTGCGCTTCGATGGTGACGTCCCCGAACTTGGTGGTGACGGTCGCCGGGAACGCGCCGGAGCCGGTACCGGTGTCGGATTCGGTTCCGGTGTCGTTCGAGCCGCACGCCGTCAGAGCGAGGGCGGTGACGGTGGCGGTGAGCAGCGCGGCGGATCGACGCTTCATGGGAATCCTCGACTCGTGTCGTACGGCAGTTCGATGAGGTAACCCTAACCTGCGCGGTTCCGACGGTGGCCGGGGCGCGGACCGCGGCGCGTCGTCTATATGTGTGGGATGGAGAATTCGAGCATCGTGTGCGAAGCAGGGGGATTGCTCGAAGCCCCGCTCGTGCAGGCAGACGGATCCCTGCTGTTCGCCGACACCACCACCGGTGGCGTGTACCGCTGGAGCTCCTCGGGGACGCAGACGCTCGTCGAGCGTCGCCGCGGGATCGGCGGACTCGCCGCGCACGCCGACGGGGGCCTTCTCGTCAGCGGACGCGACCTGGCGTACGCCCGTGACGGCGAGACCGACACGATCCTCGCGCCGGACGGCACCACCGGAATCAACGACATCGCGGTCGCCGCGGACGGGTCACTGCTCGCCGGCGTGCTGCGCCATCGTCCCGCGCTCGGCGAATCCGCACCACCGAGCGAACTGGTGGAGATCGCACCGGACGGAACCGTGCGCGTCGTCGCCGACGACCTGTTGTGGCCCAACGGGATCGGGTTCTCTCCCGACGGGACGACCATCTACGTCAGCGAGTATGCGGCGTCGCGGGTGCGCAGGTTCGACGGGGAATCGACGGCGGTGTTCGCCGAGGCGCCGCGCGGTGAATGCGACGGACTCGCCGTCGATGTCGAGGGCGGTGTGTGGGTGGCACTCGGCAGTGGTGGTGGCATCGCCCGATTCGCTCCGGCCGGTGACCTGGACGAAGTCGTCGACCTGGACGGTCGTTTCGTGTCGTCGCTGGCCTTCGCCGGCACGAGCATCTACGTCACGACGGCGGGAGCCCTGCTGCGTCTGGACGTCGGGGTCGCTGGTGTGCCCGTCGCCGAGGCGAAGATTCCGACCGGCCGCATCCTGGGATGATCTCGGCGCAGCGGCGGCCGCGGTGAACGTCTCGAACGTTCGGTACCCGAACGTTCAGCGGGCGCGCAGCGCGGTCGCTGCGCCGGCGACTGCGGACGCGGCACCGGCACCGGCCAGTCCGGTCAGCATCGCCACCGCGACGGTCGCGGAGAAGGCGGTGCCGACCGCCGACTCGACGACGGCCCGGAAGCCCGAGGTGCGAGGCGAGGGCGGGGCGTAGTCGAGCGCCGGTATCGGAAGGTGTGCTCCCGGGAGCCGGGTCGGCGCCACGGGCCGCGGTCGCCGATCGGTGGGGGTGTCGATGAAGTCGAGGGCGAAGGCGATCTCAGTCATGTCCGGGTCCTCCCCGTGTGCCGTCTCACATTGGTCTTCAGTGTTCCGGTCTTCGATCGCCGGGATGTGGCGTCGATTTGAACACTGTGTTTCGGAATCGGATGTTTTCGGCAAACGACGCTCCGATTCCTTCCACGCGTGACCGGTGTGTTTCGAACTCCGAAGACCCGGTTCTCCCGCATTGTGCGGCAGGCCGGGGAATTCGCGAATCGGCAGTCGCCGCTGGTATGTTCGTGCGCAGTGAACAACACATTGCAGCTTTGACGCAGACCTTCCGCGCTGGTGAGCCGCGCCTTCGTGCGGTGGTGATTCCGTGTGCCTCCGGAGGGAACCCGACGCCGGGTTCCACGCTCCCGCATGCATCGGAATCGACTCTCGGAGCTCACTGTGATCACCTCATCGCCCCGTACATCCCTGACATCGTCCGCACTCCGACCCGACACGTCGAAGGCGCACACGACGGAAACCGCGCTTGACCGCACCGGCCTCCGGGCCGACTGTGGTCGCTGCTTCGCGTTGTGCTGCACGGCTTTCGGGTTCTCGAGATCGGCGGACTTCGCCGAGGACAAGCCCGCCGGCTCCCCGTGCCGGCACCTCGACTCCGCGTTCGGATGCAGCATTCATCGCGCATTGCCGTCCAGAGGCTTTCGCGGATGCACCGTGTTCGACTGTTTCGGCGCGGGGCAGGCCGTCTCGCAACGACTGTTCTCCGGAACGAGCTGGCGAGAACGCCCGGAGCTCCGGGACCGCATGTTCTCCGCGTTCAAGATCCTGAAACAGCTGCACGAGATGCTGTGGTACCTGCTCGAGGCGCAGGAACGTACCTACGATCCCGACATCGAGGACGAAATTCGGGAACTCGCCGATTTCCTTGTATCCCTGACTCGCGGCGACGTGGACGAACTGCTTTCGGTCGACATGGACGATGTGCATGCCTCGGTGCGAGCCGTCCTGATGACCGTCAGTGCGCACGTGCGGGTTTCGTACTTCGCGGACGGCGGCCGTGTGCATCCGCGCATCGCCCCCGGTGCGGATCTTGCCGGAACGGACCTTCGCGCCTACCGGCTGTGCGGCGCCGACCTACGGGGAGCGGTTCTGATCGGTGCCGACCTGCGAGGGTGTGATCTCGCCGGGGTCGATCTGCTCGGTGCAGACCTGCGCGACACCCGCGTGGAGGACGCCGATCTGTCCCGCGCTCTGTATCTCACCCAACCGCAGCTGAGTGCCGCCCGAGGTAACGGGAGAACTCGCGTCCCCGCAGCGGTGTCGGTACCCGAGGGGTGGTGTTGCGAGTAGCCGGACTACATGCTGTCCGGGGACTCCCCGAGAACACGGCCGACGAACCTGTCGAGCCGCTGACGGAGGTTCTCGATCCGGGTCTCGGTGGGCAGTGAGCGCTCCGGCTGGGGGTCCGGCAACGGCATCAGGTTGCGCACGTAGAGCGAACAGCGGAAGTCCGCGCAGATGTACGTGCCGACGCTGTTGCCGGACTTCCCGGCGGGCCCGGCCTTACCGGCGGTGAACAGGTTCGCGTCCCCGTTCCGCCGAGTGGAGCGGCACAGATTGCACATCACCCCACGGGAGCGGGACGGATCGGAGCCTGCGGCACGGAACTCGACGCCGACGAGCCGGTCCTTGTACTCGGTGACCAGATACGCACGGTGCGGTGCCCGCGGATCGATCCATCCGTAGAAGTCCAGGTCTTCCCATCGAACCCGATCGAAGTCGTCCGGGAACGACATCGATTTGATCCTGCTGCGCGAGCTGTTGACCACGCTTGCGGTGATCTCGCTTCTCGTCGGTTGCCTCACATGCGCTCCTCGTATTTATGAAACGATCGTAGTATAAACTCGGCGTCGTGGGACGCCCCAAGAACGACGCACGCCGACGTGAACTGCTCGCTGCCTCGGTCCGGTATGCACAAGCGCGAGGCCTCTTCGGTCTCACGCTCCGGCCCCTCGCGGACGAACTGGGCACATCGACGCGGAACCTGCTGCATCACTTCGGTAGTCGGGAGGAACTGATATCCCGGATCGTCGACGAGGTCCTCGCCGGGCAACTCGAGGCTTCCCGCACGCTGCTGTCCCGCATTCGAACGCTGAAACCTGCAAGCGCCGGCATCTCGCCTCCTGTGGTCGCAGACGTGATCGCGGACGGCCTCGAACTCGCGTGGACCCAGGGGACGACGCCGGAGGGCCGGACCCGGATGGCCATGTTCTTCGAGATCTGTGCCGCGGCGGCGCGAGACGACGATCTTCACGCCAGGTTCGTCGTTCCCGTCGTGTCCGAATGGGTCACCCCGATGGCACAGGCCCTCGAGGCAGCCGGTGTTGCGGACGCGCGTTCGCTTGCTCACCGCATTCTGGCGGTCCACAGGGGGCTTCTCCTCCAGGCCACGGCCTCGGGCCTCACCCCCGAAATCTCGACCGCACACAAGGACGCTGTCGTGACCATCCGAAACGAGATTGTTGCTCCGTGAAGGAGGTCGCGGCCATTGCCTGCGTGGGAGCGGAGGAGCACTGTGGAACACAGGGAAACGACCGGCGACGCCGTGTCGGCGCCGCCCTGACCGGAAGGGTGCCGATCGTGTTTGCACGCTCGACCACAATTCATGCGCATCCGTCCTACATCGACGCCGGAATCAAGCACGTACGAGACGTCGTGATGCCGGCACTGACGGACATCGAGGGATGCATGGGAATGTCCCTGTTAATCGACCGCGACTCCGGCCGGTGCATCGCGACCAGTTCGTGGCGGGACGAGGAATCGTTGCGCGCGAGCGAGGGACCGGTGCGCGAACTGCGGGATACCGCCGCCGAGATCTTCCACGCCACCACGGAGGTGTCGCGGTGGGAGATCGCCGTCATGCATCGTGACCACCACGCCGAGCGAGGGGCCTATTGCCGGGTCACGTGGGTCAAGACCGAGCCGTCCGACATGGACCGCGGCGTGGACCTGTGGAAGATGGCTGCACTGCCCAAGATGGAAGAACTCCCCGGTTTCTGCAGCGCCAGCCTGATGTTCGACCGTGCAGCCGGCCGCGGAGTGTCGTCGCTGACGTTCGACAGCAGAGAGGCGATGGAAGGCAACAGGGAGCGTCTCGACGACATCCGGGCCGAAACGGCACGTGAGGCGGGCGCCGAGGTCCTCGACACCTGCGAGTTCGAACTCGCCATTGCGCACCTGCACGTCCCGGAGATGGTGTGAACGATTAGACGGTCGCGAAGGACGACCCCGCCGAGGGTCGGCGGCTGTCGCAGCCGCCGGCATCACAACCACATCAACCGAGCCATCCTCCCGATTCCGAGCGGAGGACAGCGGCAATCGCGCACCATTGTTCCGTGACCACACCCGACGAGGGCCGTCCCGCCCGAGCACCGCTGGTGCTCGCATCGCTGATCCTCGTAGCGGCAGTTGCGAACCTGAACCTCGCCGTCGCGAACGTCGCGCTCCCGGATATCGGGAAGGCGTTCGACGCTGGTCAGACCGAACTGAACCTGATCGCGGTCGGCTATTCGGTCGGGTTGGCAGCGTCGGTGCTCTACCTGGGTGCAGTCGGTGACCGCTACGGCCGCAAGACCATGCTGGTACTCGGCATGTCGCTGTCGGTTCCGGCATCGCTCGTGGCCGGGTTCGCCCCGAACGCGGAGATACTGTTCGCGGCACGGCTGGTCGGCGGCGTGTCCGCAGGTCTCGCCTTCCCGACGACACTGGCATTGATCACCGCGCTGTGGTCGGGGCCGGCACGGACCCGCGCGATCGCATTGTGGTCGTCGATCGGTGGCGGTCTCACCGCCCTCGGCCCGCTCGTCGCCGGGGCACTGCTCGAGGGGTTCTTCTGGGGATCGGTGTTCCTGGTGACGATTCCGCTGGCGTTGCTGGCGCTGGCGCTGACGTGGGTTCTCGTGCCGAGTCACGTCAACGAGTCCACCGATCCCGTCGACCATCTCGGTGGCATCGTCTCGGTGGTCCTGGTCGGCTCCCTGGTGCTCGGCATCAACTTCGTGCCGGTCGACGGAATGAAGACCGTCGCTGTGTCGGCGCTGGTGATCGCACTCGCGTCGGGAATCGCCTTCGTGCTTCGCCAATTGCGGGCCCGCAACCCGCTGTTCGATCTGCAGGTCGCGCGGCGCCGAATCTTCTGGGTCGCCGCGGTCGCGGGGATCATCGTGTTCGGCACGTTGATGGGCACGATGTTCATCAGCCAGCAGTACCTGCAGAACGTGCTGGGGTATTCGACGCTGGCGGCCGGGTCGGCCGCGCTGCCCGCGGCGCTGGTCATGGTGCTGGTCGCACCGCACTCGGCGAAGCTCGTCGAATCGCGGGGGTCGCGGTTCACGCTGCTGTCCGGGTACGTGGCGATCGTGGCGGGGCTGGTCGTCGCGCTGGTGTTGTGGGACGAGGGCGCGCACTACTGGGTTGTGGCGCTCGGGTACATGTGTCTCGGTGCCGGGGTGGGTCTCGCGGGGACACCGGCGTCGCATTCGCTGACCGGTTCGGTGCCGGTGGCGCGGGCCGGCATGGCTTCGGGTACCGCGGATCTGCAACGCGACCTCGGCGGGGCGATCGTGCAGTCGATTCTCGGCGCGCTGCTCACCGCCGGGTACACCGCGTCGTTCACGTCCACCATCGCCGCGAGCCCGCAGGCGTCGGCGGTCAGCGAGCAGACCCAGGTCGCCCTGGAGAAGTCGTTCGCGGGCGCCGTGAACATCGCCGAGACGTATCCGCAGTACGCGCAGCAGATCATCGCGGCGGCCCGGTCGGCGTTCCTCGACGGCGACACCCGCGCCTATAGCGCCGCGATCGGGATCGTGCTCATCGGAGCGGCGCTGGTGTTCTTCGTGTTCCCCAAGCACGACGCGGAAACCGCGCTGCTGGAGCGGTATGCAGCCGAGGACGCGGAGGCAGGGGAGAAGACGACCGGGGACAGGGTGACCGGGGACGCGGAGATCGAGGACGCAGGGTAGAAAACCGGGCAGCCAGTTCCTTCGCGAGGCTCCGATCGTCGCTCGGGATGATCGCCGGCCGAAACGAGGTTTCGTGCCGGGAATGTTCCGTTCGTATTGCGTGCCGACGGCGTCGCCGCGCTCGTCGCGCGCCCCGAGAACAGCCGTGGTGGAATCGGGCCGTCGCCGCTCGGCCGGGAGGATTTCATGGGCATCAGGGTCGCACTGGAACATCGGACGGAAACGATTTCGACCGCCTCGTCGAGGTGCACCCGCACGGCATTCGGTTGCGGCCCGCCCCGCACACCCGCACGCCGATCGAGGCGTACTCGCTGAAGATCGAACCGGCCGGGCACTTCGTCGACTGGCAGCAGGACGCATTCGGCAATTTCCTTGCCCGCGTGGTCTTCCCGGAACGTGCCAGGAAGCTGTCGATCACCGTCGGACTCGTGGCCGATATGGAAGTGATCAACCCGTTCGACTTCTTCATCGAGGACTACGCCGAATACTTCGGGTGGGAGTACCCACCGGAACTCGCGGCCGACCTCGAGCCGTACCGCGGCCGGTACGTCGTCACCTGCAACGGTGTGCCGGTGCCGCTGCTCGGGACCGGCAAGGACGACGTGCAGGTCGCCGGGGTGCGGTATCGCGCATGGCAGCCGCCGAGCGCCCTGCATCCGACGATCGAGGTGCACAGCCCCCTGGTGTTCGACGTCGTCGACCTCGAGTCGGGTCGGTCGCGCGGCGGTTGCACCTACCACGTCGTGCATCCCGGTGGCCGCGCCTACGACACCCCGCCGGTCAACGCGGTCGAGGCACAATCACGCCGCAACCGCCGGTTCGAGGACCACGGATTCACGCCGGGACGTATCGACCTGGCAAGGTTGCAGGAGACGCAGGCGCGGCTGGCGGTGGACGTGACGGCCCCCGGACTCCTCGACCTGCGGCGGACGGACACCGCCTGGCGTTGACGGCACCGAAGCAGAGGCCCGGTGGCGCAGGCAACGAGCCCCGGGAGGACGGCAACCGATGACCGACGTCGCCGATGTGGCGCTGACCGGATACGTGCACCCCGGGCCCGAATTCGACGAACTGCTCGGTCCGGACGGCCGGTTGCGGGCCCACTGGGCCGACTTCGCGGACGGATGGCGTCCCCGCGAGCCGGAACCGCTCGCGATGTACCGGCAGCGGCTGCGCACGCTGGTCGACCACCACGGCATCGGCTACAACCCGATCGACCTGTCCGGGGCACCCACGCCGGTGCGCTGGAACGTCGACGGCGTGCCGCTGGTGCTGGCCGCCGACGACTGGGCCGAGCTGGAACGGGGCCTGGTGCAGCGGTCGCGGTTGCTCGACGCGCTGCTCGCCGACCTGTACGGCGAGCTGCGGACCGTTCGGGACGGGCTGCTGCCGCCGCGGCTGGTGTTCGGGCACTCGGGGTATGTGCGCGCCGCGCACGGGCTGACCCTGCCCGGCCCGCACCAGCTGTTCCTGCACGCCGTGGATGTTGCGCGCGGCACCGACGGCCGCTTCCGGGTGTCGCGGGATCTGACGCAGGCACCGTCGGGTGCGGGGTACGCGATGGTGGATCGGCGGGTGATGTCGCGGGCCCTGCCGGATCTGTACCAGACGACGAGCCCGCGGCCGCTGTCCCCGTTCGCGCAGGCCGTGCGGCTGGCGTTGCGGGATGTCGCGCCGGTCGGCGTGGAGGATCCGACGGTCGTGGTGCTCACCCCCGGTGCGACCTCGGAGACCGCATTCGACCAGGCCTACATCGCCGGGACTCTGGGCCTGCCGCTGGTCGAATCCGCCGATCTGGTGGTTCGCGACGGCCGGTTGTGGATGCGTTCGCTCGGATCGCTCACCCGGGTGGACGTGGTGCTGCGCCGCGTCGACGCGGCCTTCGCGGATCCGCTGGACCTGCGGCCCGATTCGCAGCTCGGGGTGGTGGGACTGGTGGAGGTGGTGCGCCGCGGCGCGGTCTCCGTCGTCAACACCCTCGGCAGCGGCGTCCTCGAGAACCCGGCGCTCGCGGCGTATCTGCCGAGGTTGTGCCGGGCCCTGCTCGACGAGGAACTGCTGCTCGAGTCGGCACCCGCCCACTGGGGTGGCACCGACGACGGGCGGTCGCTGCTCGCCGCACGGTTCGACGACCTGGTGCTGCGGTCCACGGTGACCACCGAGACCGCGGTGCCCGGCGCACTCGACGCGGCGCAACGGGAACTGTTGCGGGACAGGGTCTTCGCCGATCCGGCACGCTGGGTCGGCACCGAACCGGCCGAGCATTCGTACGCGCCGGTGCTGGCGGCCGGCCGCGACGTGTTCGAGGCCGCACCCGTCGGTATCCGCCTGTTCACGGTCGCGCAGCGGGTCGGATTCACACCGATGCCCGGCGGGCTCGGCCAGGTCCTCGCGCCGGGCGCCGGCCGCGACATCGTCGCGAAGGACGTGTGGGTCCGGTCGGTGCCCGCCGCGTCGACGGCGGATCCGTCCGGGGCGGCCGAGACGCTGCCCGAGTTCGCGGTGCCCGCGGTCGACGTGGTCACCTCGCCCCGAGTCCTCGGTGATCTGTTCTGGATCGGCCGCTACTCGGAGCGCGCCGAGGACACCGCGCGGCTGCTCATCGCGGTGCGGGAACGCTATCAGGACTATCGGTTCCGGCCGTGGCTCGCGGGCAGCGAATGCCTGCCGGTGCTGCTGCAGACACTGACGGCCGCGGCGCCGGCGTCGGAGTTCGCGGTCACCGACGATCCGGACGCGCCGCGCATCGACAGCTACCGGGTCGCGACCGCGGAGTTCCGTTCGCTGACGGTCGATGCGGACCGGCTCGGATCGCTGGCGCAGTCGTTCGCCGGACTCGAGCGGGCCGCCCGGGCCGTGCGCGACCAACTCTCGAACGACACGTGGTCGGTGCTGGCGGACGTGCGGCGTGCCCTCGACGAACTGGCCGCCACCCCGGACGAGGGAGGGTCGCTGCTCGAGGTCACGCAGTCCGCGGTGCTGCGGGGCATGCTCGCGTTGTCCGGTCTGGGCGCCGAGTCGATGGTCCGTGACATCGGCTGGCACGTGATGGACATCGGGAAGCGGATCGAGCGGGGGCTGGCGCTCACGTCGCTGCTGTCGACGACGCTGGTCGACGTGCGCGCGGCCGGCACCGAACGGGCCCTCGTCGAGTCGGTGCTCGTCGCGGCCGAGAGCTCGGTGACGTTCCGGCGCCGCAATCATCGGGTGCGGGTGGCGGCGGTGGCCCAGTTGCTGCTGTTCGACATCGGCAATCCGCGGTCGCTCGCGCACCTGCTCGACCGGATCAAGGAGAACCTGCGGGCGCTGCCGGACGCGTCGGGTGCCTCGCGGCCCGAGCGGCTCGCCGAGGAGCTGATCACCCGGCTGCGCCGCGTCGATCCGGTGGATCTCGAGACCGCCACGGACGGCACCCGCACCGAACTGGCCGAACTGCTCACCGCGGTACATCGCGGACTCGAAGAACTGTCCGAGCTGCTCCTGCAGGGACCGTTGTCTCTGCCCGGCGGCACCCGGCCGCTGTGGGGCGGCGCCGAGAACAGGAGGATGCCGTGACCGACCCCGCTGTGACCGACACCGTGCGTCGCTACCGGATCGTGCACCGCACCACCTACCGGTACTCGGGGACGGTCACCTCCTCCTACGGCCGCGGCTACCTGATGCCGCGGGACACCGGCGAGCAGCGGGTCGTCGACACCGCCGTCACCGTCGAACCGACGCCCGGCGACACCTCCACCGGCGTCGACATCTGGGGCAACCGGGACGTGTACTTCCACGTCGTCGAACCGCACGACACGCTGGTGGTGACCGCACGTTCGGTGGTCGAGGTGAGTCGGCCCGACCCTGCGGTGTGGACGGCCGGACCCGCGCTGCAGCCCTGGGAGTCGGCGCGACCGGCGACCGCTGGCGGTGCGCTGGCGACCGACTTCGTGCTCGACCTCGAGCCCGCCGAGATCGACGATTCGGTGATCGAATACGCCGCAGCGACATTCGTTCCGGGACGCCCGCTGGGTGAGGCGATCGTCGAGCTCACCCACCGGATCTTCACCGATTTCACGTACTGCTCGGGATCGACCTCGGTGTCCACCCGGGTTTCCGAGGTCCTCGCCGCCCGGGCCGGCGTGTGCCAGGATTTCGCGCGCCTGGCGATTGCCTGCCTGCGCGCGAACGGTCTTGCAGCACGGTATGTTTCGGGATATCTGGCAACGGATCCGCCGCCCGGCAGGGAACGCATGATCGGGATCGACGCCACCCACGCGTGGGCGGCGGTGTGGCTCCCGGGCGATCGGTGGCTGGCGTTCGACCCGACCAACGATCAGCTGGTCGACGAGCGGTACACGACGGTGGGCTGGGGCCGCGACTACGCCGACGTGCCGCCCCTCCGTGGCGTCATCTATACCGAAGCGAAGGACAGTACCATCGACGTGTCCGTGGACGTCGCACCGATCACGAAGGATGGTTTCGATGCGTGACTTCTCCTGTCCCACTTGCGGTCAGCAGCTGGCCTTCGAGAACTCGGTGTGCCTGGGATGTGGAGCGCGCCTCGGGTTCGACCTCGGCACGGTCTCCATGGTCACCATCGTCGACGAACCCACGGTCTCCCTGGATCCGAGCACAGGGTCGGTGCCCGCGGCCGCGTACCGGCTGTGCGCCAATATGCATCTCGCGCGGTGCAATTGGATCGTCCGTGTCGACTACTCCGGCAACGGCGTGACGTTGTGCCCGTCGTGCGAGCTGACCCGGACCCGGCCCGCGGACGACGACGTGGTCGCGCTCGAGGCGTTCGCCGAGGCCGAGGCGGCGAAGCGCCGGCTACTGGTGGAGCTGACCGAGCTGGGATTGCCGGTGGTCGGCCGGGCCGAGGACCCCGAGACGGGGCTGACCTTCGATCTGCTGTCGAGCCGTGACGAGCCGGTGGTCACGGGGCACGATTCCGGGGTGATCTCCCTCGATCTCGCCGAGGGCGACGACGTGCACCGCGAACAACTGCGGGTCGCGATGGACGAGCCGTACCGCACGGTGCTCGGCCACTTCCGTCACGAGATCGGGCACTACTACCAGATGGTGCTGATCGTCGACGACGACGCCCGGCAGCGGTTCACGGAACTGTTCGGTGATCCCGACCAGGACTACCAGCAGGCCCTCGACCGGCACTATTCCGAGGGCGCTCCCGCCGGGTGGGAGGACACCCACGTGTCGAGCTACGCGACGATGCACCCGGCCGAGGACTGGGCCGAAACGTTCGCCCACTACCTGCACATGCGCGACACCCTCGACACGGCGGCGGCATTCGGGTTCGCGCCGGCCGGTGCCAGCCTCGATCGCCCGCAACCCGGGCCGGCCGGTTTCGACCGGTTCCTCGAACAGTGGTTGCCGCTCACGTGGTCGTTGAACATGGTCAACCGGTCGATGGGACGGCCGGACCTGTATCCGTTCGTGTTGCCGCCCCCGGTCCTGGACAAGATGCGTTTCGTGCACGAGCAGATCGCCGCGCGCGTCATGGTGTCCTGAGGCGCCGTCTCCGGAGGCGCCGTTGTGCCTGGGCGGGGGAGCGGCCTACGGTCGAAACGGAAGCCCGTCGAGGAGTGGTCGCATGAGCCTGTTCTATCGCCTCGCCTACCGCGTCGGCTTCACACCGTGGGAACGCGCGGACGTTTCGCGGGGCGCCCATTTCGACGCGTTGCTCGAGTCGGTGCCCGGTCCGGGCCGGGCGCTCGATGTCGGCTGCGGCAGCGGTGAGTTGTCGATCCGGCTCGCGCGGCGCGGCTGGGACGTCACCGGAATCGACAATGTGCCGGCAGCGGTCGAATCGGCGATGGTTGCGGCCGAGCAGGCCGGGGTCGACGTGAGATTCGTCGAAGGCGACGTCACCGCGATGGCGGACCGGGTCGGGTCGGAATACGGCCTGATCGTGGATTTCGGTTGTTTCCACGGACTTTCGGAAAGTGAGCGAGCCGCGTACCGCCGGCAACTCGACCGAGTGTGCTCGCCCGGCGCGACATTGCTGATGTTCGCGTTCGAGCCGCATTTCCGCGGACCGCTCCCGCGCGGCGTCGACCTGGCCGAAATCGAGCAGATCTTCTCCGGATGGTCGGTGGTGGAGGAGGTTTCGGTGCGGGTCGGATTCCATGCGAAGTGGTATCGCTTGGTCCGGCGCTGACAAGTGCCGTAGCTCGTGGGCATTCGGGCACTCGACCGCGAAATCCCGACTACGGAAATCTGAACCGTACGGAATAACTTTATTTCCAGAATCTCGGGTCGACTGCGTTGGGCAGGTCAGTTCGGCGAAGCCGGGATGGCGCCGGAAATCAACGCCGAGATCATCGAGGCCGGCAGCTGCAGGTCGGGCGCCTGGGTGATGTTGGTGAGAACGACGATGACAGTGCCGTCGGCCTGCCGGACCGCGGTCTGGGTCTGGAAGCCGCTGATGTGCCCGTTGTGACCGACAAGCCCGTTCAGGTCGCCGATGCCGAGACCGTACGGCAGGGGCCCGGTGGTGATGAAATCCAGTCGCTGAGCTTGCATCTCCGGTTCGAGTAGGTCGCCGTCGACGAGGACCTTCGCCCAGATTGCCAGGTCCGCGGCGGTGCAGATGGCCTCGCCGGCACCGAACCCCCAAGAGGGGTTGAAGTTCGTGACGTCGACCAGTTCCGGTGTCGGGGCGGGCGGGCTCGGGTCGTCCCACTTGGTGCCGTACTGGTAGCCGTAGCTGAACGGGCCGGGAATCGTCGCATCCGTCGCGATGGGCAGCGAGCAGCCGTTCATCTGCGACGGCGTGAAGACGCGATCCTGGATCAGTGTTCTCAGAGGCGCGTCGCCGAAGCGCTCGGCGAGCATTCCGAGCAGTACATAGTTGGTGTTCGAGTATTCCCAGCCCTCGCCCGGCGCGAAGTCGGCGGGGACGCCCTCGATCGTCGCGAGGAGTTCGTCCGGGGTCCAGACTCGCTGTGGATCGTCGGCCAGCGCGTTCAGGAACGCGTCGGTGGTGTACGTCGGAATCCCGGACGTCATGTTCAGTGCCTGCCGGATGGTGGCCCCGTTGGTGTCCACGTCCGGGAAGTACTTCTCGAGTGGGTCGTCCAGTCCGAACTTGCCCTCCTGCGCGAGCTGCAGGACGACCGTCGCGGTGAACGTCTTGGTGATGCTTCCGATCCGGAAGTGATCGCTCATCTCCACCGGCTCGCCGGTGTCGATGTTCGAGACGCCGGCCGCGATCTCGTAGTTGCCCCGGTCGGGGCTCTGGACGATGGCGACCAGTCCCGGGATGCCCATTTCCTCCATCTGCTCAGTGATCACCGGCCGTACTGCAGCCTCGAGCGTGTCCTGCGCCGGTGGGGCCTCTGCGTCCGGGTCGGAGTTGCCGCAGCCGGTCAGTGTCGCGAACATCATCGTCCCGAGCGCCGTGGCCGCCGCGGCACGATGGTTGCGCATCGAGGACGATCGAGCTCGCATCAGCGGATACCTCTGGCCCGGCACCTGTAACGGTGAGACGGATTGTGGTCCCGCGGAACCCTCGACCCGGGGAAGGCTCAGGTCAGGGGGCGCCGTCGATGACCAGTGTCGCATGTGCCCCGCGGTTTCCATCCCGGAATCCGAAAGCATCGAACGGCCGGCCAACCGACCGGATGCGGCTCCGTGCCGCGGCCCGACGGACTAGTCTCGGCAAACGAACAGCCTGCTGCGGGCCGCCCTGGCGGCATCTTCGGAAGGGTTTGTGATGGCTGTTTTGGGACGCGCTCTGTTCGCCGCTCTCGTGGGCGGGACGCTCGTGTGCTCGTGCGGCACCGACACCCAGGCCGAGGACGCCGTCGCGAGCGGCGACGTCGCGGGTCGGGTGGACATCGGGGACGGCCACCACCTGTACCTCGACTGTCGCGGCACCGGAAGTCCTACGGTGGTCCTGCAATCCGGGTTCGGCAACGCCGGCGACATCTGGAGCCTGAGCGAATCCGCTTCTCCGGCTGTGCAACCGGCGCTCGCGACGTCGACTCGCGTGTGCTCCTACGACCGGCCCGGTTCCCTTGTCACCACGACCGTTCGCGACGGCGAAGTCGTCGATGCGGAGGAGCCGTCGCCGGGCCGCAGCGACGAGGTCCCGATGCCGCGCGATCCGGCGGAAGTGGTCGCCGAACTGCACGACCTGCTCACGGCGGCCGGTGAATCCGGGCCGTACGTGCTGGTCGGGCACTCGCTGGGTGGTCCGCTGCAGGTGCTCTATGCCGCCACGTATCCCTCGGAGGTGGCCGGGATCGTCCTGGTGGACGCACCGATGCCGGAGCTGCGCGCGAGCGTGACCGCCGATCAGTGGAATCTGATGGCCCACCCGCAGTTGACGCCGGGAAGCTATCCGGGCGGATATACGGCCGAAACATATTCGCTGGACCAGCTCATGGACGAGATCGAGGCTGCGCCGCCGCTGCCTCCGGTACCGATGGTCGTGCTGGTCCGCGGAGAGGACACGCCGCTGCCCGACCCGTTGCCTCCCGGCATGTCGGCTGCCGATCTCGAGGCGTTGCACAGTGCCGAGCCCCAAGCCCAGGCGGAGTTCGCCGCGAGCCAGCCCGATGCCGAACTCGTCGTCGTCCCCGGGACCACGCACTACATCCAGACCCAGCGACCCGACGCCGTGGTCGACGCAGTGAACCGCGTCCGCGATCGCGCGGACGGATAGCCCGCGTAGCCGCGATCTTCGCGGTCCATCGAGCGGGGCGTTCAGGTGGCTCTACGCTGCCTGGTGGAAGCGGGGGACCTCGGCGAGGCGCGCCAGCCGTTGGAGGTCGTCGGACAGCGCATCGCGACGGTCGCGGTGTGCCTTGATGAGGAGCCAGTACACCCGGTCCATACCGGGAGCGACACGCACCACGTCGAAGGTCTGCACGATCCGTGTTCCGGTTCCGTTCGGTTCCAGGTCGATTCGCCACACCGTGCTGTCGAGCTTTCCCCACAGGCCGACCGTTCTCCACGCCAGCGATCGCGGGGGATCGACCGTGGTGAACACGCACGACCGGGTCCAGACGAAGATGCCGGACCTGTTCGTGCCCCGGAATCGAACGCCCGGCGCTGCACGGTGGCCGGTGCCGATCCAGTGGGCACCCCGGCATTCGTGACTCCATTCGCCGATTCGGGTCACGTCGGTGATGATGCGCCACACGGCTTCTGCCGGAGCCGAGGTGATCGCTTCGACACGCCCGTACCGTAACAACCTGCCCATCACGAATGCTCCTCGATCGGTGCCACGCGCAGCGACGGCACGGTGGACGCGGGACTCGTGCCCCACAGCACGGCGGCCTGCCGACGGTACTTCCGGGCGAAACCGTGGAGGAGCAGGAAGCGCGGCACAGCGGGAACGACGTGCACGATCGTGTCGCGATCTTCGGGGGTCACCCCGTCGATGATCCAGTGCGCTTCCATGCCGAGCTCGGCGAAGCCCTTCGGCTCGACGAAATACTTCTTCTCGATTGTGCGGTACTCCGCGGTGGTGATCGTGGTCGCGACGACCGGCATCATCTCGAGCTCCTCGCGCCGCAGGTGGGGGAGCAGAACGTCTTCGAGTCCGGTCAGGGCGGTGAGCAACCGTTCTCGTGCGGACGGGTCGTCGCCGTACGCCCGCGCGCCGTCCTCCACGCCGGCGATCGCTCCGCCGATCTGTTGGTGGTCGGAGGCCATCCGATCGAGCAGCGCACCGGCCGCCGGGTTCTTCGCCCGGATCGCCGGCCACAGTCCGGCGTCCTCACCCGCATGGTGCATGTGCAGGAACCGGCACATCCAGAGGAGGTGCGCGGCGAGGGTACGGCGGCGTGGCTCGTCGGGATGCGGGGGAGTCTCCAGCACCATGCGCGTTCGTCGGAGGTCGCGACGCAATGCGCTGTGCACGATTCCCATGCTTCGTGTGTCGGCGGGCTCGTTTCGCGTGGTGTTCATGGCCCGCCCTCCTTTCACATCTCCAGAGAGAGCAATTTGACGATCGTGTCGGTGAGCCACTGCTCGTACCGGGCGGGGCTCCACCCTGCGCTGCGGATGAGAAGGTCGTAGACCTCCAACGTGATCACCACCCAGACGCTGTCGCTTTCGACCGGCGTGAGATCGCGGCCCGCGACAACCGCACTCGCGACGCGAACGGTCTGCCGCTGGGCCTGCCGGATCTCGTCGAGCCGGGACGCGAGTTGCGGTTCCGCGGCCGCTCCTTCGCGCAGGGCGCGTTGCAGGCCGACGGTGCGCCCGTTCACCCCGGCGACCAATCTCGCGGCCGCGGCGGCTCGTTCCCGAGGAGTTCCGCGGGAAATGGCCGCGAACTCGGGCCGGTCGATCAGCGCCACCGGCTCGTCGTCGCCGACGACCGCGATATCGAGCACCTGATTGAACAGTCGAGGCTTGGAACCGAAGTGGCTGTACACGGTCTCGAAGGAGACCCCGGCCGCGCGTGCGATCTCGCGCATCCCGACGGACCAGCCACGTTCGGTGAACAGGGTCGCGGCGGCGTCGAGGATTCGGCGTCGGCTCTCCTCGGCCTGACGGCGCCGGAGCGTCGCGTCGTACCGCCGCGCCTTCGGGGTGGTCGATGCAGTCCCGCGTGCGTCCGCGTTCGTGCTCACCACTCCATTGTGTAACGTCATTATTTTCAATACAAGCGTTTGTATCGAATTATGATGGACGGGGGGTGGTTCGCTGCGCTCTACAGCGACCGCGACCACCGCCCGACGTCGCCGCGTTCGAGCGCCAGCGCCAGCAGTTCCGGGAACCGGTCGGGTGTGCACGCGAACGCCGGGATGCCCAACGCACCGAGTGCGGCCGCGTTCTCCCGATCGAAGGCCGGAGCACCGTCGTCGGACAGGGCCAGCAGGACCACCACCTGCACCCCGGCGTCGCGCATCGACGCCATCCGGCTGAGCATCTCCGCGCGGATACCGCCCTCGTACAGGTCGGAGATCAACACGAACAGCGACTCGGTGGGCCGGGTGATCAGTGACCGGCTGTACGCGATCGCGCGGTTGATGTCGGTGCCGCCGCCGAGTTGCGTGCCGAACAGAACCTCCACCGGATCGGACAACTTGTCGGTCAGATCCACCACCGCGGTGTCGAACACGACCAGCGACGTGCGCAGCGCGCGCATCGACGCGAGCACCGCCCCGAACACCGACGCGTACACCACGCTCGATGCCATCGATCCCGATTGGTCGATCGCCAGCACCACGTCGCGTTGCACGGCCTGCGAGCGCCGGCCGTATCCGATCAGCCGCTGCGGCACCACAGTGCGGTACTCCGGCAGATAGTGCGCGAGATTCGCGCGGATCGTGCGATCCCAATCGATGTCGCGCAACTTCGGATTCGACGTCCGCGCCGCCCGATTCAACGCACCGGTCACTGCGGACCGGGTGTGCTGGGCGATGCGTTCCTCGATCTCACGCACCACCTTCTCCACGACCATCCGCGCGGTCGCACGGGTGGTCTCCGGCATCACCTTGTTCAAGCTGAGCAACGTGCCGACGAGATGCACGTCCGGTTCCACGGCGTCGAGCAGTTCCGGTTCGAGGAGCAGCTGCGTCAGCCCCAGCCGCTCCATCGCGTCACGCTGCATGACCTGCACCACCGAGGTGGGGAAGTAGGTGCGGATGTCGCCGAGCCAGCGCGCCACCCGCGGCGCCGAACCGCCCAGACCGGCGCTGCGCCGGCCGCTCGGATCCGGATCGCTGCGATCGTAGAGAGCGGCGAGGGCACCGTCCATCGCCTCGTCGTCGGTGGAGCACAGCCCGCCGGTGGAGTCCTCGGCGGCCTCGCCGAGCAACAGCCGCCAGCGTCGCAGCCGTTCCGTATCGTCCGATGATGTTGTCACGCAGGAACTCCCAGGATCAGTGCGGTGGTGCGGACGGCGCGGGCTCCTCGCTCGGTATCGACGGAAGCGACACTGCCGTGGGTCCGCTCCCCGCCGCGCACCACCGCGCCGAGCGTGCGGCGCTCGGCGGGAGCGAACCCGCCGAAGGTGCGGCGCAGCACGGGCAGCACGTCCACGAAATCCTGTGCGGGAAGCGCCGAGACCCAGTCGTCGATCAACCGCAGCAGGTCGCGGTCGTGCATGAGCAGGACCGCGCCGCCGCCGACGAATCCGTCGATCCAGCGCGCCTTCGCACCCGGATCGCTGCCCACCGACAGTGCCCGCGACACCCGAAGCGCGGTTTCGTCCTCGTCGATCCGGCCGATGTCTCGCAGCAGTCGCACGGTCCGGCCGGTGAGGATGCCGTCGACGTCGTCGCGGTCCGCGATCACCCGGAGTGCGGCGAGCCACCGCCCGGTCGTGTCCGCGTGGTCGCGGACGGCGATCGCGGTGTGCACGTCGTCGACGGCCTTGCGCAGCGCGTCCGCGGCATCGGCATCCAGACCGGTCGCCGCCGCAGGCAGGCCGGCGCAGATCCGGGCGAGCAGGGCGTCGGTGACGTGCGCGAGCGAGGACAGGTCGGTGCCCCGGACATCGCCGTACCGCAGTGTGCGGATCAGCGCCGGCAGCGCCGACATCAGGTGCAGCACGTCGTGATCGAGCGCGGCCGCGGCATCGACCGCGGACAGCACATCCGGGATCGCCGTGCGCAGGTCGGCGAGCAGCGCCTTCTCCAGCGTCTCGGTGACCGCGCCGAGGGAAACCTCGGGGCCGCTTATCCGATCGAGGACCATCGCGTGCGCCGCCGACTCGACGGTCGTTCCCCACCGCGAGGCCTCGACGACGGCGACGGACAGTTCCGGCTCCCACCGCAGCGTCCACGACTCACGGAAGGTGCCGGTGGAACGGACCGCGCTCGTCGCCGGTTTCGCCCAGTCGATGCCGAGCAGCGCGAGGCGGTGCAGCAACCGCGACCGCTGCAGATCGTTGTCCCTGCGCAGATCCAGGTCGAGGTTCTTGTCGACCACGGAACGCTTGAGCCGCAGCGTCTTCGACCGAGCCTGCAGGTCCGCGTCCAGGGGCACCGTCGGGGTCTCGTCGGGGATCTCGCCGAGCGCCTCGCCGACGACGAGTCGCCGCGTCACCAGGTCGAGCAGCACGTCGTCGCCGTCGCACAGCACCGACCGGGTCGCCTCGGTGACCTCGGTGAGGCCGGGCAGCGGCCGCTCGCGCAGCGCGGCCAGCGTGTCGGCCAGTCGCGTGGCCTCGATGACGCGCGCGCTCGACACCGGCAGGTCTTCGCTGCGCAGCTCCCGCGCGACCCGCGTGAACCACCGTTCGATCGTGTGGTCGTGGTGGGTGAACAGGTGGTGGTACCAGCCGGGCGAGGTGACGCCCGCGCCGTATCCGGACGCCGACGACAACCGCGAGTGCGTCCACGGCACCCACGTGAGCGACGACTTGATCTTCGGCATGCCCTTGAGCAGTCGTGCGTCGGGTGCCGCGGGCCCGAGTCTGCCGGACAGCGCCGGAGCGTGCATCGCCCCGCACACCACCGCGATCTTCTGGGCACCTGCCTTGACGGTCGCGCGCAGCACCTGACGCATGTGCGCCTCGCGTCGCAGTGTGTGCTCGTCGATCTCCATCGTCTCGCGCAGCGCCGTCATCGCTTCGGTGATGGCGTCGAAACCGTCTGCATGATGGCCGTTTTCGGGGTCCGTACCGTCTTGATGCCGGGTGCGGGATTCGACGACGGCGTCCCACCACTGCTCGAAATCGTCGTAGCCGCCGGCCGCGGCGAGCGCGTCCAGCGGATCCGGGCCCTGCTCGCCTGCCGGCCGCTCCGCCGCGAGGCTCAGCGCCGCCGGCAGATCGCAGAAGCGGACGTCCGCGTCGTGCAGGATCGCCCACTGCAGTGCCTGCCACTCCGGGGAGAACGTGGCCAGGGGCCAGAACGCGGCCGTCGCCGGGTTGCCGGTCGCGTACCCGAGCAGCGCGACGGGCGGGCGCATCTGCTCGGACGCCGCCAGCGCCACCAGCGGATCGGCGTCGGCGGGGCCTTCGATGAGCACGGTGTCCGGTTCGAACTCGGCGAGCGCGCGCAGCAGTGCGCGTGCCGAGCCCGGCCCGTGGTGCCGGATGCCCAGCACCCGGACCTGCGCGGTCACGCTCACCCGGCGACCTCGCGGCACGCACGGTAGAAGTCGGACCATTCGGGACGGCCGCGGACGACGGCCTCGAGGTACTCGTCCCACACCACGGTGTCGGCGACCGGATCCTTGATCACGGCACCGAGGATGCCGGCGGCGACATCGGCCGAGCGCAGCACGCCGTCCCCGAAGTGCGCCGACAGGGCCAGCCCGTTGGTGACCACCGAGATGGCCTCCGCGGTGGACAGGGTGCCGGACGGCGACTTGAGCTTGGTGCGGCCGTCGCTGGTCACGCCGCGACGCAGCTCCCGGAAAACCGTTACCACGCGCCGGATCTCGTCGGCCGCCGCCGGAACCTGCGGCAACTCGAGCGCGGACCCGAGTTGCGCCACACGCCGCGCGACGATCTCCACCTCGTCGTCCTCGCTGGCGGGCAGCGGCAGCACCACGGTGTTGAACCGCCGGCGCAGCGCCGACGAGAGGTCGTTGACACCGCGGTCGCGGTCGTTGGCGGTGGCGATGACGTTGAATCCCTTGGTGGCCTGCACCTCGATGCCGAGTTCGGGGACGGGCAGCGTCTTCTCGGACAGGATCGTGATGAGCGCGTCCTGCACGTCGGCGGGAATGCGGGTCAGTTCCTCGATGCGGGCGACGGCGCCGTCGCGCATCGCGGTCATCACCGGTGACGGCACCAGTGCGGCCGGGGTCGGGCCCTCGGCGAGCAGCCGCGCGTAGTTCCACCCGTAGCGGACCGCTTCCTCGGCGGTGCCGGCGGTGCCCTGCACCAGACGCGTCGAGGTTCCGGAGATCGCTGCCGCCAGATGCTCGGACACCCAGGTCTTGGCGGTGCCGGGCACACCGAGCAGCAGCAGTGCGCGATCGGTGGCCAGTGTCGCGACCGCCACCTCCATGAGCCGACGTGGCCCGACGTACTTGGGACTGACGACGGTGCCGTCGGACAGTTCCCCGCCGAGCAGGTACGTCACGACCGCCCAGGGCGACAGCTGCCAGGACGGCGGCCGCGGACGATCGTCGACGCGAGCGAGCGCGGCGAGTTCGTGCGCGTACTGCTGCTCCGCGTGCGGGCGCAGCAGGTTCGGCTCGTCGATGACGGTGTCGGTCAACTCAACTCCTCGTGAAGGGTTCGGCGAAGTTTCAGGATGTCGGCGGCCGTCGCGAAACGATTGAGCCGGACAAGGTCGTCGGTGCGGGTGGCGGCGTCGTCGAACAGGTCGACCAGTTCGAACGGGGCGCGGCGAGCGAGCAGGTCGGTCAGCGCCCGGAAGCTGTGCGACGTCGGCGCCGCGGCGGTGTAGAGGACGGTCAGGACCTTCCGGGCGATGTCGGCGGGCCACGGTGCCGGGAGCGCGGCGAGGTCGTCGACGAGCAGCAGTTGCGGGGCGGACATGCGTCGCAGGTACTCGACGAGCACGTCCCGAGGTGCGTGTGCGGCGACGCGGGAGTCGGCCCGGTCGTCGCGCGCCAACAGCGCGGTGGCCCAGGCGGCGTCGCGCTGATGATCGACAGCGCTGTTCCGGCCGTGCTGGAGGACGTCCCGCAGGTGCTCGCTCACCTCGAGTTCCAGCACCTCGCCGATTCGCATACCGGGCGCGAGCCACGCGGACAGCGGCGCGGATGCTGCCAGCGCCCACACGCGGGCACGGTCGCGGGCCTTCTCGGCCGGGTACGCGCGGTCCGCGTGTGCCGCCTCGGCCGCACGGGGTAGCGGATCGTCGAGACCGTCGCGTATCGCTTCCGCGTCGAGCACGTCCGGGATCGTGAATTCGAGGGCGCCGTCGTGCACGCGCGCCCAGGCCCGCACGCGCTCGGT
>NZ_JBMBTE010000052.1:0-36639 GCF_048897285.1 Rhodococcus sp. O3 | reverse complement strand
CACGACCGAGCCCGTGGCGGCACCGGCGTCCACGCCGGTGTGCGGCGACGATCTGCTCGCGTCCCTGTCGTTGCGGCAGAAGCTCGCGCAGCTGCTCAACGTCGGCGTGACCGGCACCGACGACGCGCTGGCGATCGTGCGGTCGGAGCAGATCGGCGGCATCTTCGTCGGCAGCTGGACCGACATGTCGATGCTGGCGAACCGGGAGATCCCCGCGGTCGCCGCGCAGAGCCCGCTGCCGCTGATGGTGACGATCGACGAGGAGGGCGGCCGCGTCTCTCGGGTCGGTGAGCTGCTCGGGGAGGATCCGTCGGCGCGGGTCACGGCGCAGACGATGAGCGTCGAGGAAACCTACGCGATGGCGCTCGAGCGCGGCCGCGAATTGCGGGAGCTGGGCATCACCGTGGATTTCGCGCCGGATGTCGACGTGACCGACCGGGCCGACGACGACGTGATCGGCGACCGTTCCTACTCCGACGATCCGCAGGTCGTCGTGCAGTACGCCGACGCGTACGCGCGGGGGTTGCGCGATGCGGGAATTCTCCCTGTACTCAAGCACTTTCCGGGTCACGGCTCGGCGTCGGGTGATTCGCACAGGGGTGCGGTGGTCGCCCCGCCGCTCGCGCAGCTGCAGCAGATCGATCTCGTGCCCTATCGCGAACTCGTCACGTCCGGGGTCGCCGTGATGATCGGCCATCTGGACGTGCCGGGGCTGACCGACGGACGGCCGGCGAGCATCAGCCCCGCGGCGGTGCGGCTGCTGCGGGACGGCGCCGGGTACGGTGCGCCGTCGTTCGACGGGGTGATCTTCACCGACGATCTGTCCGGGATGCGCGCGATCACCGACAATTACGGCATCGCCGAAGCGGTGGAGGCCGCGTTGATCGCCGGTGTGGACCAGGCGTTGTGGCTGACCACCGATCAGGTGCCCGAGGTTCTCGATCATCTCGAGCAGTCCGTGCGGTCGGGCGCGTTGCCTGCGGCGCGGGTGGACGACGCGGTGCGCACGGTCGCGCGGGCCAAGGGTGCGCTCGACTGCTGATTTCCCGGGATTCCGAAATCCGGAGAACCCGCCCGCGCTCCTTACTCTAGGGTAAGGAGTGTTACCCGAGCAGTATGGAGGAGACATGGCCGGCGGTACCAAGCGACTGCCTCGCGCGGTGCGGGAACAGCAGATGCTCGATGCCGCCGTGGAGGTGTTCTCCGAGAAGGGTTTCCACGAGACGTCGATGGACGCGATCGCGGCGCGCGCGTCGATCTCGAAGCCGATGCTGTATCTGTACTACGGCTCGAAGGACGAACTGTTCGCCGCGTGCATCGGCCGGGAGGGGCAGCGGTTCGTCGAAGCCCTGGCTCCGGCGGGCGATCCCAACCTGCCGCCGCGTGCGCAACTGCGGGTCGCGCTCGAGTCGTTCCTCGGATTCGTCGACCAGCACCGGCACTCGTGGATGGTGCTCTACCGTCAGGCCCTCGCCCAGCAGGCCTTCGCGAACCAGGTGCGCAGCAGCCGCGACCGGCTCATCGAACTGACCGCGCACCTGCTCGAATCGAGCACGCGTGAGCCGGAACCGGACATGGACTTCACCATCATGGCGGTCGCGCTGGTCGGTGCGGGTGAGGCGGTCGCCGACCGCATCGCCGGCGGTGAGATCGACGTCGCCAAGGCCGCCGATCTGCTCGAGAACCTCGCGTGGCGTGGCCTGGCCGGCCGCCGACGCACCGATACGCCCGGCTGACCCCCGAACACGGATCGGGTGGACCGGGACGCCCCCATCGCGCCCCGGTCCACCCGAAGTCGTTGTGCCGTCCCGTCCTCAGCGCAGCGTGGCGCTCAGATGCGGGTACTGCTTTTCCGGATGCCGCAGGGACAGGTCCCAGCCGTCCGCGACCTGCTGTGCGTACAGATTCACCGTCGCGGGCAGCAGCACCGGCTTCCCGAACCGCACCGAGTACGTGACCTTGTCCGGGACACGTCCCTCGACGGCACGCAGCGCCGCTGCGGCACTCCACATGCCGTGCGCGATGGTTCGCGGGAAGCCGAATGCCTTGGCACCCAAGGTCGAGACGTGGATCGGATTGCGGTCGCCGGAGACGGCCGCGTAGCGGTCGATCGTCTTGCGCTCCACCCGCAGGGTCGACGTCGGCACGGGCGGGATCACCTGGGGTTCCGGTTCCGGCTTCGGGGCGCCGGACAGCGACGTGCGCTGCTGGTGCAGGAACGTCGAGGTCTGGCGCCAGACCGGTTCACGGCCGACGGAGATCTCGGTGATCACGTCCACGAGCATGCCCTTGCGGTGCTCCCGCAGATCGGCCGCGTGCACCCGGAGGTCCAGCGGCTCGGTGGCGGAGATCGGCCGGAGCTGTTCGATGACGTTCTCCGCGTGCACCGAACCCATGGCCGCGAACGGAAAGCCCTTGGACACCATCAGTTTCATCACGAGGGGGAACGCGAGCGTGAACGGGTAGGTGATCGGCAGGGTGTCACCGAAACGCAGCCCGCAGACCTTCGCGTACTCGGCGAGGTTGTCCTGGTCGACGCGGAGGCCGCGCAGCAGCAGCGTGTCGTCGGGCAGCGTGTCACCCGACGCACCGACGACCGGCAGCGCGGAGAGCACGGCGCGGGAGTAGACGTCGAGGATCGACGGCACCGAGTCGAGTTCGATGACGGCCATCTACGCCCCCAGCATGGATTGGCCGCACACGCGCACGACCTGGCCGGTGACGGCACTCGACGCCGGGTTCGCGAACCACGCGACGGTCTCGGCGACGTCGACGGTCTCCCCGCCCTGCTGCAGGGAGCTCATCAGGCGGCCGCCCTCGCGGGTGGCGAGCGGGATCGCGGCGGTCATCGCGGTCTCGATGAAGCCGGGTGCGACGGCGTTGACGGTGATGTTCTTCTCGGCCAGCACCGGTGCGGTGGCCTGCACGAGACCGATGACCCCGGCCTTGGACGCGCCGTAGTTGGTCTGGCCGCGGTTGCCGGCGATCCCGGCGATCGACGACACGTCGATCACGCGGCCGCCCTCCTTCAGCGCACCCTTCTCGACGAGCACGTCGGTGATCTTCTGGGGAGCGATGAGGTTGACGCCGATCACCGAGTTCCAGCGGCCCGCGTCCATGTTGGCGAGCAGCTTGTCCCGGGTGATGCCGGCGTTGTGCACGATGATGTCGGCGCCGCCGTGCCGTTCGAGCAGGTGTGCAGCGAGCTTGTCGCCGGCGTCGGGGGCGGTGACGTCGAGCGCGAGGGAGGTTCCGCCGACCTTGTTCGCGGTCTGCGCCAGGGCCTCACCGGCTGCGGGGACGTCCGCGGCGACGACGGTCGCGCCGTCGCGGGCGAGGACCTCGGCGATGGTCGCACCGATGCCGCGCGCGGCGCCGGTCACGACGGCGACCTTCCCGGCGAGCGGCTTGTCCCAGGACTCGGGCGCGGTGGCCTCGCCGTCGCCGATGCGCACGACCTGGCCGTCGACGAATGCGGACTTGGCGGAGAGCAGGAAGCGCAGGGTGGATTCGACACCGGACAGCCCGGCGGGTGCCTTCGGCGAGACGTACACGAGCTGCACGGTCGCGCCGCGGCGCAGTTCCTTGCCGAGGCTGCGGGTGAAGCCTTCGAGGGCGCGCTGGGCGATGCGCTCGTCGACCGAGGACGCTTCCTCCGGCGTGGTGCCGAGGACGACGACGCGGCCGCACGGACCGAGGGCCTTGACGGCCGGCTGGAAGAACGTGAACAGCTGCTCGAGCCCGGCGGCGTCGGTGATGCCGGTCGCGTCGAACACCAGGGCGCCGAAGCTCTTCTCGTCGGGCTCGGCGAAGACGTAGTCGGAGAGCAGCGCGCGGATCGGCTCGACGAGCCGGCCGTTGCCGCCGAGCAGCACCGGACCGGCGAGCGGGGGTTCCCCCGGCTGGTAGCGGCGGAGCTTCTCCGGCTGGGGCAATCCGAACTGCTTGGCGAGGAAAGCACCGGGTGCGGAGGTGATGAACTGGGCGTAGAGCTTGGGTGCGCCCTTGGTTTCGGCCACGATTCCACCTTCTCTGGTTCGGAGGTCATGCGGTGTCGACAATAACTTACTCGTGAGTAAGAATAGTATCCACAGTTCGCATCCATCAGAACACCGGGAGACGACACGTGACCACCAAAGCCCGTTCCAGCTCTTCGCGCTCGTCGCGCCGCGTCGCGATCCTCGGCGGAAACCGCATCCCGTTCGCCCGGTCCGACCGCAAGTACGCCCGCGCCTCGAACCAGGACATGTTCACCGCGACCCTCGAGGGTCTGGTCGGCCGCTTCAACCTGCAGGGTGAGCAGCTCGGCGCCGTCGTCGGCGGCGCGGTCCTCAAGCACAGCCGCGACTTCAACCTGATCCGCGAATGCGTGCTCGGCAGCCCGCTCAGCCCCTACACGCCCGCGTGGGACCTGCAACAGGCCTGCGGCACCGGCCTGCAGTCGATCATCGCCGTCGGCGACGCCATCGCCGCGGGCCGGATCGAGGCGGGCATCGGCGGCGGCGTCGACACCACCTCCGACGCGCCCATCGGCGTCAACAACGACCTGCGCGAGTTCCTGCTGTCGCTCAACCGCGCGCGTTCGACCGGTGACCGCATCAAGCTGCTCGGCCACGTGCGCCCGTCGATGCTCGGCATCGAGATCCCCCGCAACGGCGAACCCCGCACCGGCCTGTCGATGGGCGAACACGCCGCGATCACCGCCAAGGAATTCGGCATCGCCCGCGCCGACCAGGACGAACTCGCCGCCGCGAGCCACCGCAACATGGCCGCCGCCTACGACCGCGGGTTCTTCGACGACCTCGTCACCCCGTTCCTCGGCCTGACCCGCGACGACAACCTCCGCCCCGATTCGTCGGTCGAGAAGCTGTCGACGCTGAAGCCGGTGTTCGGCACGAAGCTCGGCGACGCCACCATGACGGCCGGCAACTCCACTCCGCTGACCGACGGCGCGTCCGCGGCACTGCTGTCCACCGAGGAGTGGGCCGCCGCCCGCAGCCTGCCCGTCCTCGCGTATCTCGTGGACTCCGAGACCGCCGCGGTCGACTACGTCCACGGCGGCGACGGCCTGCTGATGGCCCCGACCTACGCGATCCCGCGCCTGCTGAAGCGCAACGGCCTGACCCTGCAGGATTTCGACTTCTACGAGATCCACGAGGCGTTCGCGTCCGTCGTGCTCGCGACGCTGCAGGCCTTCGAGTCGGAGGAGTACTGCAAGGGCCGGCTGGGCCTCGACGCGCCGCTCGGCTCGATCGACCGCAGCAAGCTCAACGTCAACGGATCGTCCCTGGCGGCCGGGCATCCGTTCGCCGCGACCGGTGGCCGGATCGTCGCGTCGCTCGCCAAGATGCTGCACGAGAAGAAGGCCGAAACCGGCAAGCCCGCTCGCGGCCTGATCTCCATCTGCGCGGCCGGGGGACAGGGCGTCACCGCGATCCTCGAGGCATGAGAAGACCGCACGAAAAAAATTCCGGAAGGTTTGTAACGTCCGGGGGAGAGGGTCGATAGACCTAGCGACCCCGCATTGCTGCCTGACCCCCGACCTGGTGGCAACGCGGGGTCTTTCTCGTTTCCGGTGCCCTTGCGCCGGGCTCGAATCGGAGCCCGCCGGGACCGGCATTTACGCTTGATGGAAAGGCGCACCCGGTCGTGGGGTGCCCAGTCGGAAGGACACGGGTGAGTGGTAACAACGGGGCGGACGACCGCGCGAACATGAGCGGTGCCGTTCCCCCCAACGAGGCGGAACCGGAGAGGAAGCCCGAAACGGCCGCCGCGGCCGCACCGGACCACACCGCTGGAACCGCCGCCGACGCGAAACCCGATGTCGTTGCCGAGCCGACCGCCCCGGCACCCACCGAACGGTTCGTCTCGATGGCGCCGCTCCCGACCCCGTCGAAGGCCGCACCGGCATCCGAACCGTCCGCAGCACGGAACGACGCGGCCCCCGCTGTCGAGGAGGTCGCTGTCGCGGAGGCCGTTGCCGGGGAGGTCGCCGTCGAGGAGATCGCTGCCGAGGTCGCCGCCGCGGCACCCGAGCGGGAAGCCGCGGACCCGACGCCGGAGACGCCGGTGGTCGCGGAGGAGCCCGTCACCCCGGACACGTCCGTCGCCGAGAGTGAGCCCGCCGCGCCGGAGACCCCGTCGGCTTCCGAGCCCCCGCAGACCCAGCTCAAGCCCTGGGAAATCCCGACCACCGCCATGCCGGCTGCGCCGACGAAACCCGCGCCCTTCGCGTTCACCAAGCCCGTGTTCACCGAGCCGGAGACCGAATCTCCGGTCGCTTCCACGGCCCCGGTCGAGCCTGCGGCACCGACCGCCGCGGCCTCCGTGAAGGACGTCGGAATCGATCCGCCGGCCGCGGACCGCACCCCGGACGAACCACCGACCGCGCCGCAGGCCGGTCTGCAGCCGGAACGTGCCGCAGAAGCACCGGCCGAGCAGGCACCCGCCGCAGCACCTGTCGGGCAGGCAACCGCTGTAGCACTCGTCGGGCAGGCACCCACCGAGGCTTCGGCGGAGCAGGCAACCACCGCGGCACTTGCCGAGCAGGCACCGACCGAGGCGCCGGCCGAGCAGGCACTCGCCGTCGACGACTCGGCGCCGACCGTCGCGATCGACATGTCCGCGATCAGGCGCACACCGCCCGCCCAGCCGGTTGCGTCCGCAGCCGAGCCCCCGGCCGAGCGTTTGCCGGAGGGCAGCGCCTCTGCCGAATCCGGCGAGGGCAGTGCGGCGGAAGAATCCGGCGAGGGCCGTGCGGAAGAATCCGACCAGGGCCGTGCGGCGGAGGGATCCGCGGAGGACGCGGCGACGGAGGTCGTTCCGGTCGTCGCCGGCGGATCGGTCCCGCCGTCGTCTCCGCCCCCACCGCCCCCGGCACCACCGGGCGGTACCGGCGGGTCCCCGTCGCCTGCGGGACCGCCGTGGCGGAAGATCGCGATCGCGGCCGGCGGTGTCGCCGCTGCTCTCGCGGTTCTCTACGGCGTCGATCTCGCGGTGTCGTCGGGCAACGTCCCGCGCGGCGTGACGGTCGCGGGGATCGAAATCGGCGGTGAATCGGTCGACGACGCCGAGGCACTGCTGCGCGACGAACTCGGCCGACGCCTCGAAAACCCCGTGCCCGTCACCGCCGGCGACACCACCGCCGAGGTCGTCCCGGCCCAGGCCGGACTCGAGGTCGACTGGGAGCACACGCTCGACCGCGTCGGATCGCAGCCGCTCAACCCGTTCACCCGGCTGGCGTCGCTGTTCGGCACCGACGAGATCGGCGTCGTCTCCGTCCGCGACGACGCGGCCCTCACGAACGCGCTCGAAGGAGTGCGTTCGAGCGCCGAACGCGCCCCGCGGGAGGGCACCGTCGTCTTCGAGGGGGCGACCCCGGTCGCGGTGTCTCCGCAACCCGGCCAGAATCTCGATCCCCAGGTCGCGGCGGACGTGTTCGCCGAGAAGTGGGCGTTCGGCGACGTCGCGCTGCCGGTGACCACCCTGGACGTGACCGTCACACCCGAAGCGGTGGACCGGGCGCTCACCGAGATCGCAATACCCGCGGTGGCGTCGGACGTGAAGGTCCAAGGCCGTGACAACGCGATGGCGACCCTGCCCCGCGACCGGATCGGCACGATCCTGTCGTTCGTGCCCGACGGTGAGGGCGGCCTGGTCCCCGAATACCACTCCGAAGCCGTGGTCGATTTCCTGCGTCCGCAGCTCGCGGAAACCGAGGTCGAACCGAAGGACGCCCGCATCGTCATCGAGGGCGGCGGACCGACGATCGTGCCCGCGGTGAAGGGTGAACTGGTCGACTGGACGAAGACTCTCGAGCCGCTGCCCCAGCTGCTGGCCGCGCCGGGCGACCGAACCACCCCGGCCGTGTACGCACCCGTGGATCCCGCGCTCACGACCGAGGCCGCCGAGAAGCTCGGTATCCGCGAGGTCGTCGGCGAATTCACCACCGGTGGCTTCTCGTACGCCTCGGGCGTGAACATCCGCCTCGCCGCTTCCGAGATCGACGGTGCGCTCGTCAAGCCGGGAGAAACGTTCTCGCTCAACGGATATACCGGTCCGCGCGGGGCCGCGCAGGGCTACGTCGAGTCCGGCATCATCGAGGCCGGCCGGCCCGGCACGGCCGTCGGTGGCGGCATCAGCCAGCTCGCGACGACCCTCTATAACGCAACGTATTTCGCCGGCATGGAGGACGTCGCCCACACCGAGCACAGCTACTACATCTCGCGGTACCCGGCGGCGCGTGAGGCCACCGTGTTCGAGGGCGCGATCGACCTCCAGTTCCGGAACCCGTTCGACACCGGCGTGCTGATCCAGACCATCGGCACGAGTTCGGACATCACGGTCCGGCTCTGGGGCACGAAGACGGTGGACGTGCAGTCGTTCACCGGGGACCGGTCGGCGTTCACGTCACCGAACAAGATCACTCTTCCGGCCGGTGACGCGTGCATTCCGTCGAGCGGCGCACAGGGCTTCACCGTCAGCGACACCCGCGTGATCACGGATGCGAAGACGGGGGCGCAGCTTTCCCGCACGACGCGCACCGTCAAGTACGACCCGGTTCCGATCGTCGAGTGCATCGAACCGGAGGAAGAGCGCGAGCCCGCTCCGGGACCGGAGCGGAACCCCGCCGGTGCACCGGGAAGCGCACCGGAATCCGGTTCGTCGCCGACGACGAGCGCCCGGCCGCAGCCCGGTGCGCAGCCGACGACGAGCAGCGCTCCGGAACCGGAATCCGTGACGGACGAGTCGGCCGTGCCCGACGCATCGGCCGGCGAGGAGTAACACGGTCGCGCCGTTCGGGTCCCGATGAGCGGGACATCGGGAGGACAGGGGTGACGTCGTTCATAGCATCGCCGCTGTGAACACTGTGACCAGCACCGGATCCGAACTGCGCGACCTGCTCGAGAATCAGCGACGGGAGTTCCGTTCGCAGAGAACGAGTTCCGCCGAGACCCGCCGGGCGCGGATCGAGTCGGTGATCGAGATGCTCGTGGCCCGCCACGACGAGATCGTCGACGCGATCGATGCGGATTTCGGCGGGCGCCACCCGGGATACTCGACCGTCAACGACATTCTCGGATCGCTGACCGCGCTGAAATACGCGCGCGATCATGTGGAGACGTGGATGCAGCCCGAGCAGCGGACGGTGTTCTCCCCGTACGACCAGCTCGGAGCCACCGCCGAGGTGCAGTACCAGCCCAAGGGCTCGGTCGCGATCATCGGCACCTGGAACGCCCCGGTGTTCACGCTCCTGAGCCCGCTCGCGGGTGTGCTGGCGGCGGGTAACCGGGCCGTGCTCAAGCCGTCCGAGGTGGTGCCGCGCACCGCGGAGGTGCTGGCCGCGGCGGCTGCGGAGTTCCTCGATCCCCGTGACGTCGCCGTCGTGACCGGCGGGCCGGAGGTCGCGCAGGCACTCACCGCCCTGTCGTTCGATCACATCGTGTTCACCGGCAGCGCGGCCGCGGGACGTTCGGTGATGGCGAACGCCGCGCTCAACCTCGTGCCGGTCACGCTCGAACTCGGCGGAAAATCACCGGTGATCGTCGGGCGTTCGGCCGATACGGACACCGCGGCCTTCCGCATCGCGGTGGGCAAGGCGACCAACAGCGGTCAGCTCTGCGTCAACGCCGACACCGCGTACGTCCCGGCGGAGCACCTCGAATCGTTCGTCGCCGCAATCGGCCGGACCTACGGCGAGCTGCTGCCCACGATCGCCGGAAACGTCGATGTCACTGCGATCGTCTCCGATCGGCACGCCGCCCGCATCGACGGATACATCAGCGAGGCACAGCAACTCGGAGCACGCGTGGAGGTCGTTCCGTCCGAGCCGATCAGCACCGGTGAACGCCGGCGCCCGCTGAGCCTGGTGATCGATCCTCCGGCGTCGGCGGCGATCTCCCGGGAGGAGATCTTCGGTCCCGCCATGGTGATCCGCACGTACGACGACCTCGCGGATGTTCTCGACGAGATCAATTCCGGCCCGAAACCGCTGGCGCTCTACTACTTCGGGCACGACGAGGACGAGCAGCGCGCGGTCGTCGAGGGCACGACCTCCGGCGGCGTCACGATCAACGAGGTCATGATGCATGCGGGCATGCTCGACGCGCCGTTCGGCGGCATCGGGGAGTCGGGGATCGGCCACTACAACGGCCGTGAGGGCTTCCTCGAATTCAGCCACGCCCGAACCGTGTTCGTCGCTCCGGACTACGACCCGCGTCGCGAATGGGGCATGTTGCCGCCCTACGCAGAGGAATATCGCGCCGCGATGTCGGCGCAGGTGAGCAAGTGATCCCGGCCGTTCTGCACCATCACATCGGAACCACCACAACAACTTTCGGAGCGATACTGTGAAGACACGTGGCGCGATCATCCGCCGGGCACCCGGCACCTACGAGGTCGCCGACCTCGAACTCGACGAACCGCGGCGCGGTGAGCTGACGGTGAAGATGGTCGCTGCGGGCCTGTGCCATTCCGACGACCACATCGCCGTCGGCGACCACGCGGTGGGCAGCTACCCGATCTGCGGCGGACACGAGGGCGCCGGAGTCGTCGTTCAGGTCGGCCCCGAGACGCACGGCTGGAGCGAGGGTGACCACGTCGTGTTCTCGTTCCTGGCCGCGTGCGGCCGATGCCGATGGTGCGCGAAGGGACTGCAGAACCTGTGCGACCGCGGCGCCGCCATCATGACCGGGACCCGCCCCGACGACCCCTCGAGCTTCCGTATGAGCCTGGACGGGGCGCCCGTCGCCCAGACGTGCGGACTGTCCACGTTCAGCGAGTACACCACCGTCAGCGTCGATTCGGCAGTCAAGGTCGACAAGGACCTGCCGCTCGACAAGCTGTGCCTGCTGGGCTGCGGAGTCGGCACCGGGTGGGGAGCAGCGGTGAACTCCGCCGAGATCTATCCCGGTCAGACGGTCATCGTCCAGGGCATCGGCGGTATCGGCATCAACGCCGTCCAGGGCGCGGCCCACGCCGGCGCGGCCCGCATCATCGCCGTCGATCCCGTGCCGTTCAAGCGGGAGAGCGCGCTGAAGTTCGGAGCCACCCACGCGGTCGCGGACATGGCGGAGGCCACCGAGATCGCGCGTTCGTACACCAACGGACAGGGCGCAGACGCCGCGATCGTGACCGTGGGCGTCACGACCGGTGAGCACATCGCGGAGGCGTTCTCGGCGATCCGCAAGGCAGGGACCTGCGTGGTCACCGGCCTCGGCAAGATGACCGACGTCGGAATCCCGATCAGCCCGATGGAACTGGTGCTCTACCAGAAGCGGCTTCAGGGTTCGCTTTTCGGCGCCTCCACGCCGACGGCCGACATCCCGTGGATGATCGACCTGTACACGTCCGGGAAGCTGAAGCTCGACGAGCTGATCACCACCACCTACAAGCTCGACGACATCGCCCAGGGCTTCGCCGACATGCACGAGGGCCGAAACCTGCGCGGGGTCGTCGTCTTCTGACACCCTGTCTCCGAACTGCCGCCCGTGTGCCTTTGTGGCGGTTCCTGGCGCCAATTGTGCACACCGGTGCGAAGCACCGTGGCCCCCACCGGAATCCGGTGGGGGCCACAGCCTGTCAACCCTCCGGGCTCATCCGCCCGGTCGGCGCGATCAGAACGCCGCTTCGTCGAGCTCCATGATGTCGGTGTCGACGTTGGCGATGATGCCGCGCGACGCGGTCAGCTCGGGCAGCACGTTCTTGGCGAAGAACGACGCGATCCCGACCTTGCCCTTGTAGAACGGCACGTCCTTCTCGTCGGCGCCGGCGTCGAGTGCGGCGAGGGCGATCTCGGCCTGCTGCAGGAGCAGCCAGCCGATGAGCAGGTCGCCGAACGCGAGCAGGTAGCGCACCGAGCCGAGTCCGACCTTGTAGAGCTCGGTCGGCTGCTCCTGCGCGCCCATGAGGAAACCGGTGAGGGTCGCGGTCATGGCCTGCACGTCCTCGAGCGCGGTGGCCAGCAGGGCGCGCTCGGGCTTGAGGCGCTCGTCGGCCGAATCCGAGTCGATGAACTGCTTGATCTGGCCGGCGACGTGCGCCAGGGCGACGCCACGGTCGCGGGCGATCTTGCGGAAGAAGAAGTCCTGCGCCTGGATGGCGGTGGTGCCCTCGTACAGCGAGTCGATCTTCGAGTCGCGGATGTACTGCTCGATCGGGTAGTCCTGCAGGAAGCCCGAACCACCGAGGGTCTGCAGCGCATCGGTCAGGTACAGGTAGGCGCGCTCCGAGCCGCAACCCTTGACGATCGGCAGCAGCAGGTCGTTGATGCGGTGCGCGAGGTCGGCGTCGGCGCCGGAGACCTGCTCGGCGACCACGGCGTCCTGGTGAGCGGCGGTGTACAGGTACACGGCGCGCAGGCCCTCGGCGTAGGCCTTCTGCATCGCCAGCGCGCGGCGGACGTCGGGGTGGTGGGTGATCGTCACGCGCGGCGCGGTCTTGTCCGCCATCTGCGTGATGTCGGCGCCCTGCACGCGCTCCTTGGCGTAGTCGAGGGCGTTGAGGTAGCCGGTGGACAGCGTGGAGATGGCCTTGGTGCCGACCATCATGCGGGCGTGTTCGATGACGTCGAACATCTGCGCGATGCCGTTGTGGATCTCGCCGACGAGCCAGCCCTTGGCGGGGACGCCGTGGCCACCGAAGGTGACCTCACAGGTCGCGGAGGCCTTCAGGCCCATCTTGTGCTCGACGTTGGTGACGAACACGCCGTTGCGCTCGCCGAGCTCGTTCTTCTCGAAGTCGAAGTGGAACTTCGGGACGAAGAACAGCGACAGGCCCTTGGTACCCGGCTTTCCGCCCTCGGGGCGCGCGAGGACCAGGTGGAAGATGTTCTCGAACAGGTCGTCGGAGTCGGCCGAGGTGATGAACCGCTTGACGCCCTCGATGTGCCAGGAGCCGTCGTCCTGCTTGATCGCCTTGGTGCGGCCGGCGCCGACGTCGGAGCCCGCGTCGGGCTCGGTCAGAACCATGGTGGAGCCCCAGCCGCGCTCGACGCACGTGGCCGCCCACTTCTTCTGCTCGTCGGTGCCGTTCTCGAAGAGAACACCGGCGAAGGCGGGGCCCGCGGCGTACATGAAGGCGGCCGGCTGGGCACCGAGCATCATCTCGTTGGAAGCCCAGAGCAGCGCGCGCGGGGCGTCGGTGCCGCCGATCTCCTCCGGGATGCCCATGGACCAGTAGCCCGCGTCCCACCACGCCCGGAACGCCTTCTTGAAGCCTTCGGGGAGGGAGACCGAGTGGGTCTCGGGGTCGAACACAGGGGGGTTGCGGTCGGTGTCGGCGAAGGCTTCGGCGGCCGGGCCCTCGGCGAGGGCCTTGACCTCTGCCAGGATGCCTCGGGCGGTGTCCTCGTCGAGATCGCCGAACTTGCCGGCCTCGAGGAGCGTCTGGATCTTCAGGACCTCGAACAGATTGAACTCGAGGTCGCGGAGGTTGCTCTTGTAATGGCCCATCTGTGTCTCCCAGTGCGGTGCGGTCGAGCTGTGGTGTCAAGTACCGCCCAAGTTATTACTCGTCGGTAACATCCCTATGTTACTCGCCAGGCAACTAACTGCCAAGGCCGGATTTCCGCGCGACGACCAGGGCGTCGATAGCAGTTCCCGAATCCGTTTCCCGGGCCCTCCTTTCGGCGACGACGATTTCCAGTCTGCCGTCGATCTCGTTCACTATATCCGTTGGGGTGTAGAGGATTTCGGGGTTCTGGGGGCCTCCGGTTCCGAGTGTGGGATTGGTCGAATCGTGGCCCAGAAATATGAGGATTCCATCAGGTTTCAGGGAATTGATCGCATTGTCGATCAGGCTTGCCCGCTGAGGTGCGGGGAGGTGGAGGAATACCGAGAGAATCAGGTCATATTCACCGTCGAAAGCGTCCTGGGTCACATCCGCGCGGATGTAGCGCAGCCGATCACGGCTGCGCTTGGGTGCCTGCGCGGCGATGAGCCGGGCCTTCTCGATCGCGACGCCGGAGAAGTCGACACCGTCGACCTCCCACCCGCGCGTAGCGAGCCACAACGAGTGCCGGCCTTCACCGCACGCCAGATCCAGCGCTCGTCCCTGCGGCAGCGCCGCCGTGAACTCGACGACGACGGGGTTCGGCGGCGCACCCCACACCATGTCCGCCGCCGCGTACCGTTCGTCCCAATCCCGTGCATCCATGCATTCCTCCTATGCCACGCGGTACCCGGGTGCAAGTCCGGTTACGTACTCGGCGGTTCGTCTGCAGGTGGGAGACGACGGCGAGCCCGACGCGATGTATTTTCGGGACCGACCGGTCTCCTTCTTTCGGAAAAACAGGTATGCCCGCGGGTACAACGGCCGTCGACTCCTCGCGGCTCGGGCGGCATCGTGTGACGTGCCTCACCAGCTCGACGAAGGTTCACCCGATGCCCCACGCACACCGCTCGCCGATATCCCCAGCCGACGGGCCCCAACCGACGATGCACTGGTCCACTGTTCACGTCGACGCCCGTGCGGAGATGTACGGGGTCCTCGGGCGAGGAACACCGGTGGTCTTCCTCCCCGAGTGCGGGTCGACGCCCTGGACGTACCGGCATGCGCTGGCCGAGCTGGCCCGCGGCGTTCGCGTGTATGCCCCGGTGATACCGGGGTTCGCAGCAGCGCCCGGCAGCCCCCTCGAGGAGCGGATCCTGGCGGACTGCTCGGACTGGCTCGGACGGTTCCTCGAGGCGACCGAACTCGGACCCGTGACTCTCGTCGGGCACTCGTTCGGCGGCGCGCTGGCGATCCGGGCCGCCCACGATCACCCGGAGCGCGTGACGCGACTCGTCCTGGTGAACTCCGTCGGTGGCGGTGCGGGACAGGATGTCGCGGTCCCCGACGACGGTGATCACGACGGTGCCGGACGCATCGACCGGATGGCCCGAGGCCGGGAACCGACCGCTGAGCTGACCCGGCTCGCGGAGCGCCGCCTGCCGGTCTCACTGCTGTGGAGCCGGGGAGACCGTCGGGTGCCGCGGGCGAGTGTCGACTCGCTGCGCCGACAGCTGGGCGGGCCGCCGGTGTTCACAGTCCCGGGCGGACACGACTGGCTGCTCTCGGATCCGGAATACTTCGGCAACGCGATGCGCACCGTCCTGGGCGGGTTCCCTGTCGAGGTCGCGGCGTGACCGCCGCCGTCTCCGGTCGCGGACCCATGACCACGCGATGCGGGAAACTCGTCATCTGGAAATGCCGGGACTGCGCAGTGCTGCTCCCGCCCCTGACCGTTTCCTGCCACTCGTGCGGCCACGGCGACCTCGAGTCTGTCGACTCCGCCGGCGCGGGAGTGATCGTGTCGTGCCGGACTGCCGATCGCACAGCCGACCCGGTCTGCGGCGCGCCGTGCCCGTCGGTGATCGCCATCGTCGAACTCGACGAGGGCCCGTGGGTCTACTCGTGGATCGACGGTGAGCTTCCGGTGTCGCCCGATCGGCCGGTGAGGGTGCACTTCCGCTGCACGCAACCGGGGGAGAGATTCCCGATCTTCGAACCGTGTCGTTCCGGTCCTGAGCGATCCGGAGCCATTGCTGCTTGAAGGGCCGTGCGGTGGGTTGCGGTGGTGTGGTCGGCCCGCGCCGCCTGATCGCACGATGACGTGTACCGCAAGAGATTCCATGCCCTGGAACCGAGACACGCAGGGCAACAATTCATTCGACGAAAGGGCGATGGCGAAGGCGCTCCCGCGCAACGGATCGTCGGGCACGGTCGTGTGAAGCTGTCGGTTCCGGGGCGTGTCGCGGTATCGACGCCGGTCCCGCTGCTGGAGTGCCCTCAGGGATTGAAAACCAGGGGATTGAAAATCATTCGACAGCAGTGTCATACGTAACTTCGAGTGGCCCGGCCGGAGCGGTGTTCCGCTCCGGCCGGGCCTCGCCGGGAAGTGCAACAGGACGCCGCGGTGCGAGTTCCGGCTCCGCGTGTCGCTCGGGTGAACGCAATCTCGCTCGGGTGGCGCGGGCACGTGTCGGTGTGACGGCGTGCATTGATCCCATTCGGGCTGTACGGGTTTGGCTAGCGGACCGTATCGTGTTCGGCGTTTCCGGTCGTGATGGAGAGCGTAGAGCATCCGCTCCCCGCGTTACGGGGATGTGACCTACGTCATATGATTTTCTTCCGACGAGGGTCGAGTCGGGCGCGGATAGGTAGGCGTTCTATACGATTTCGTCACCAACCGGTCGGTACGATGACACGTGAAATCCGTCCGAACCCGCGAAAATAGGTATATACCCGGGTAATTCTGACGTTGCCCGTTCCGGTCGTTACCGAGACGCTATCTACATCTCGATCGACGGACGCTGTCACTGCGCTCCGTACGCGGCGATCCACACGTATGGCAATCGCTCCGGTCGAGATCACCACCAATCATCTCGACCGACCGAGGGAACAATCATGGGCAATCATCGGGTGCAAAGTGTCTCTACCGCACGACGTTTGATCACAATCGCTGCAGGAGCGGCAGCTCTCGCAGCAATGGGCGGGATTCTCGATCCGGGCGCGGCCGGTGCGCACTCCACATCCGAGGCATCCCAGGGGTGTGCCTGGAATTGGCCGGTCAACGGCCCACTGTCGCAAGGGTTCCACTCCGGCCATGACGGCGTCGACTTCGCCGTCGGGGTCGGTACCGTGCTGCACGCGCCGACCTCGGGGAGGATCTCGGTGGCCGGCCCGAACGATCCCGGCGGATACGGAACCTACATTCAGCTGGAAGCCGATACCGGTGAGCAGATTCAGATGGGCCACCTTTCCCAGACGTGGGTCGGCGTGGGGGCCCGCGTCGCCGCCGGTCAGGCGATCGGCGCAACGGGCAACACGGGTAGCTCGACAGGACCCCACCTGCACCTGCGCATTCATCGTGGTGGGCCGGTCGACCCCGTGAGCTTCCTGCGCTCGGTCGGTGCGTGCGGCGCGGGTTCGAACGACATCCGAGCCTGATCCGTTCCCGGCCTGGTTCCAAATCGTCAGGCCCGTAACACATGTGGCCGAGCAGAAAGACAGAAGATGATTCGCACGTCCTCGAGAGCGGTGGGTGCAGCACTCCTGGGTCTGGGTGTCGCCACAGGTGTTGCCGTCGCAACCCCCACGGTGTCCTCGGCAACGCCCGCAGGGCCCTCGGCCCCGGAACCGTGCGTCGGCACATGGGACGTCGTCGTCGGCGGCTTGACCAACAACACCTCGGTGGGGTTTCTCAACGAGGACCAGCGCGTCGGGTACAACTCGTTCGATACACGGTCCGGTGTGAGGGAACTCGACCGGCTCGTCCGTGCACACGCTCGGGAATGTCCTGCCGACTTCATCCACGCTGTGGGTTACTCGGGTGGTGCGGCCGTCGTGCATCAGTGGGCAACCGAGAACGGGAAAGAGTTCCGTGGCAAGGCTGGCATCGTCCTGATCGGTGACCCCAAGCATCCGGCCGGCCCGGGTGGCGTCGGAGGATTTGCGGCCACCGATATGAGGTGGGTGCCGGCGCTCGGTGGTGCGAACGACGACTACGGCGGGCTGCCCGCACTCCGGGTATGCAACGTGCAGCTCAACGGTGGCGACCACATCTGCAACAGCGGTGTCGGCTGGAGCGGATATCTCAGTGGTGTGCACAGCGACTACGACTTCGATGTGAACTCCTACCCCGTCGACGCCGATGGCGTGGTGCTTCGATAACGGATCCACGGAAGGTCACCGGTGGCTTTTCGGCCGCCGCCCGAGACACCGGATGCCGGCACGACGCGTGACCGCCGGCCCGAAGGCAGCAGGCACGAGTGCGAGCCGGACACCCGGTGATCCGAACGACCGCCGAAGGGCATCGTCGAGACTCACATCGAGAAGGCGTAACGCCTCAGCGGTGCAGAGTCGTGTGCATCAGCAGCACGTTGTAGTTCTGATGCACGGTGGTCAGGAAGTACAGATCCGGACCCGACGACCACGGGTGGATGTACGCGCCGTACGCGCTCGGAAGCTCGCGGGTGTCGACGATGACCTCCGGCGGGCTCCACGGACCCGTCGCCGACGGGGCGCGGCGCATCACCACGGAATTGTGCGCGTCGGTGGTGAGCATCAGGAACTGGCCGAGGTAGTCGTTCCACTGCACCGACAGCTCGGCGACCCCGTCGCCCATCAGCGGCCGCGCCGCATTCACGTCACGCACCCACGCGCCGCCGTCCCAGTACTCGTAGGCACCGAGATCGCGGATCTGCGCCTCGGGCACGCGCGCCAGGTGCACGAGACCGCCGCGACCCGGAGGAGTGCCGTACTGGTAGACGAAGCCGTCGCGCTTCAGGAACGCGCTCATCTGGAAGTTGCGGTTGCCGCCCTCGCTGGGACGTACCGTCTCCGGGGCCGGAGCCCAGTTCTCACCGTTGTCGTTCGAGAAGATCAGCCCGGAGTAGTTCGTCTCCCAGGTTCCCGCCGGTCCCCAGTTCTTCACCGACATCGCGCTGAGGTACTGGGTGTCGCCGACCGCGACCCCCGCCGTCGGAATCCGGCTGATCTCGACGAACGGGATCTTCGGGCTCGGAATCAGCTCCTTGGCCTGGCCGAACGCATCCGTCACGGCACTGCTGAAGTCCATGCCGTTGGACAGGTCGCGGTCGTTGCTGCGGAACAGCACGTTGCTGCGCCATGCCCACAGGCTGCCCGAGAGCAGGTTGGGCAGGCCGAGGCCTGCGGTGTCACCGAACGCCGTGAGGATCTCGCCGCGGCCGTTGTCCCACATGATGCCGAGGTCGGTACCGAGGACGTTGAGGTCCTGCGTCCGGTTCTGGCTGAGGATGCCGGTCTGCTGCGCGACCGCCCTGGCCCGTCCGCCGAGCTGTGGCACGCCGTTCACGCCGTTCAGGCCCGGGATCGGATTGATCGCATTGGGATTGGCGGAGGCGAGCGCCGCCCCCAGCGTCAGTGTGAGCGCGGTGACCGTAGCGGTCGTCACGCAGTATCGGACCAAACTTCGCATTTTTCCCCCGAACAGATGCACAGCGCCGGACGCTAGCAGCTGCCGCGCCGAAAGTGTGAGTCAATCCCGGAACTTGTCGATCTTGTGATCCGTGCCGCAGCCGATCGGGGTCGTACGCCTTTGCGATTCGGGGTGGGAAACGCCTACCACAAGGACGGTGACCCCGGGCACAATTTCGCTACGCGTTACCGTATTGAGGTTGTCGTGCACTGACACGCAGTGCCCGAAGAAGAGGAGTTCGCCTGATGGGTGCACAGATTGCCGGTCCCGCCCCGCTGCGGAACACCGCATTGCTCGGGCTGGGCGTGCACCGCCCCGAGCGTGTCGTCACCAACGCGGAGATCTGCGAGTTGATCGACTCGAGCGACGAGTGGATCCAGTCGCGTTCCGGCATCAAGTCGCGGCGTTTCGCCAAGGCCCACCCCGAAGAATCTGTCACCGATATGGCGGTGTCCGCCGGCGCCAAGGCCCTCGAGGCCGCGCGCATGGCGGGAGCGCAGATCGACACCGTCATCGTGGCGTGCTCGACCTACCCGCTGCAGACCCCGCAGTGCGCGGCGATCGTCGCGGACCGTCTCGGCACCGGCGGTGCCGGCGCCCTCGACATCGCGGCCGGCTGCGCCGGTTTCTGTTACGCCCTCGGCGTCGCCTCGGACCTGGTCCGGGCCGGTTCCGCCGAGCACGTGCTGGTGATCGGTGTCGAGCGCATGAGCGACGCCACCGAGCCCACCGACCGCACCGTGCGCTTCATCTTCGGTGACGGCGCCGGCGCCGTGGTCGTCGGAGCGTCCGACGAGGTCGGCATCGGACCGACCGTGTGGGGCTCGGACGGCAAGCAGGGCAACGCGATCCGCCAGGAGCCGGACTGGGTCGACTTCGCCCAGAACCCGGACCAGAAGCGTCCGTGGATCATCATGGAGGGCACCGCGGTGTTCCGCTGGGCGGCCTTCGAGATGAGCAAGTTCGCGCGGCAGATCGCCGACAAGGCCGGGGTCGCACTCACCGACCTCGACGCGTTCGTCCCGCACCAGGCGAACCTGCGCATCAACGACGTCATCGTCAAGCAGCTCGAGCTCCCGGACACCGTCGCGGTCGCGGACGACATCATCGAGACCGGCAACACCTCCGCCGCGTCGATCCCGCTCGCGATGGAGAAGATGCTGCGGACCGGTCAGGTCGAGGAAGGTGACACCGCGCTGCTCCTCGCGTTCGGTGCCGGCCTGTCCTACGCGGGCCAGGTCGTGAAGATGCCGCGTCTGGCTCAGTAGGTGTCCCAGGCCGACCGGCCGTCGCTGCGGCGATGGCTGTGGATCGTCGGCCTCGCGGTCCTGATCGTCGTCGCATTCGTCGCGCTCGCTCCCGGTGGGCGCGACGAATCCGACGCGGTCACGGCCGAGGGGCTCACCTCGGTGTCACGCTCGTGGACCCCGACGCCCACGGGACCGGTCACCTCCACCTGGCGGCCCAGCGGCAGTCCGTCGGCGACGCCGACATGGCGTCCCTCCGCGACCCCGTCCGCCGCGACCCCGACCGCCGCGACCCCGTCTGGCGCCGCTCCGGGACCCGCGGTCTCGCCGGCTCTGGCGACGCTCGCGACCCTGCCGGTCAAGGGGCGTGCCCCGAAGACCGGCTACGACCGGGAGCTGTTCGGGAGCGCGTGGACGGACGACGTGACCGTCCAGTTCGGGCGCAACGGCTGCGACACCCGCAACGACATCCTCAAGCGCGACCTGATCGACATCTCGCTGGTACCCGCGACCCGTGACTGCACGGTCCGGACCGGCACGCTGAACGACCCGTACACCGGCCGGACGATCTTCTTCCAGCGCGGTGCCGACACGTCGCCGGCGGTGCAGATCGATCACATCGTCGCGCTGTCGGATGCGTGGCAGAAGGGTGCCCAGCAGCTCGACGAGCAGACCCGCCGCAATCTCGCGAACGACCCGCGCAACCTGCAGGCCGTCGACGGCCCGACCAACCAGGGCAAGAGGGACTCGGACGCCGCATCGTGGCTGCCGCCGAACCGGGCGTACCGATGCACCTACGTGTCCCGTCAGATCGAGGTGAAGGCCGCGTACGGGCTGTGGGTCACCCCGGAGGAACACGACGCGATGACCAGGGTCCTGTCGGAGTGCTGACGCGGTGTCTCTGTGTGGCGGTCCCCACCGCCACAAGGGCACACCGGCGCTACAGCGCACCGGCGATGTCGTCCTCGGACAGCAGCACGGCGGTCGCGGCGGGCCCCAGCGGCACGAAGCTGTCACGGCTGGTGACCCGCCGGACCTCGCCCTCGTATCCGGCGTCGCTCAACGCGGTGACCACCCCTTCGGACACCCCGCCGCTGCGGCGGGTCTCGTCGACGACCAGCACCCGCGGAAACCGTTCGGCATGCTCGACGAGCGCCGCGACGGGTAGCGGGGCGATCCATTGCAGATCCAGAACCGTGACGTCGAGCCCGCGCGCGGCGGCCCGGTGCGCGGCGCGCAGGCACATGCGAACCCCGTTCCCGAACGTCACCAGCAGCGCGTCGGTGCCGTCGCCATAGGTCCGCACCTCGCCGGGTTGCACCGCCACCGGATCCGGTACCTGTGCCCACAGGCCGTCGCCGTCCTCGTAGAGATCCCGCTGGTGATACAGCGCGATCGGTTCGACGAACACGCACACCCGCCCGGTGCTGCGGGCCAGCTCGATGCACGTGCGCAGCAGCGCCCCGGCGTGGGCGGGCCGGCTCGGCACCGCGACCGTCAACCCCGGGATGTCGCGCAGCACGGCGAGGGAGTTGTCGTTGTGGAAGTGCCCGCCGAAGCCCCGCTGATAGGCCAGGCCGGCGATGCGCACGACCATGGGGTTCTGGTAGCTGCCGTCGGAGAAGAACTTCAGCGTCGCCGCTTCCCCGCGCAGCTGGTCCTCGGCGTTGTGCAGATAGGCGAGGTACTGGATCTCCGGGATCGGCAGCAGCCCGGCGACCGCGAATCCGAGGGCGGTGCCCAGAATCGTCTGCTCGTCGAGCAGGGTGTCGAACACGCGCAGCGGACCGAATCGTTTTGCCAGCCCGCGGGTCACACCGTAGACACCGCCCTTGACGGCGACATCCTCCCCGAACACGCACACCTGCGGCATCTGCTCGAGGAGATCACCCAGGGCGCGGCCGACGGCCTGCGCCAGAGTGAGCGGCTCCTGCGGTATGGGACCCGGATCGTCCGGGATCCGGGGGTGGCCGTGCGTATGCAGCGGCCGCACGACCTCCGCGACCGACGTCATCCTCGGTGGCGTTCCGAGGTCGGCGAGCACATCCCCGACGGACCGGCGCGACCGCTCGTACCGCTCGAGGATCTGTTCGGGGGGAAGGATCCCACGGTCGACGAGTTCGCGTGAGGTGCCGAGCAACGGGTCGCGCGCGTAATCTCCGGTGATCTCCGCCGGGCTGCGATAGGCCGACTCGGCATCCGATCCGGCATGCCCGAGATACCGGACCGCCTTCAGGTGCAGGATCGCCGGCACGCGCGAGGTACGAACGGACACAAGCATTTCCGACGCTGCGGTGAGTGCGTCGACCGGATCGGCCCCGTCCACCATCCGGTATCCGACACGCGGATACGACGCGAGTGTCCGCTCCACCCACCCGGCCGGACTGCGCACGCTGATACCGAATCCGTTGTCCTCGCAGACGAACAGGATCGGCAACGGCAACCCGCGATGCGCCAGGTACGCGGCGGTGTTGAGCGCACCGACCGCCGTGGAGTGATTCACCGACGCATCCCCGAAACTGCACAGCACCACCGAATCCGCGGGCCACGGACAGTCGATGCCCAGACGTGGCATCCGCGCCAGGGCCAGGGCGAGCCCTACCGCGCGCGGCAGATGCGAGGCGATCGTCGACGTCTGCGGCAGCACGTTCAGGGCGGCGTTCCCGAATACCTTGTGGCGGCCACCGGAGATGGGATCCAGCGTCGACGCGGCGCAACCGGCCAGCACGTCCCGGATCGGGGTGCTGCCGGGCACCAGTGACGCGCGGGCCGCGTAGAACCCGCCCGACCGGTAGTGCAACAGAGCCGGATCCGTCACGCGCGCGGCCAGGCCCAGCGCCGCGTTCGACTCGTGCCCCGCCGACCCGATCGTGTAGAAACCCTCCCCACGCCGCTGCAGGTCGCGGGCCGCGAAATCGAGGTGCCGCGACTGGGCCTGGGCGTCGAAGTAGCGCAGCAGCAATTCGTTGCTCACCCGGCGGTCGGGATGGCGCTCGACCGCCGGCGCCAGCGACCGCACGGTCGCCGTGAAGTACTCGTCGAGCGGTTCTGCAGGCATGTCTCCGTCGTACGCCCTCGCGTCGCCCGGCGGACCGTTTTCCGATTACCCGGTGTGGTGGCGGCGCGGGTTCAACGTCGGCGCAGATCGATCGGCTGGCCGTCCGAGGGGAACGGCAGCGACGTGAAGTTCATGGGCGCGACGTAGTCGGCGGGCACGTGCCAGTGATAGCCGAGCAACAGGTGGTGCAGGACCGTCTTGACCTCCGCACTCGAGAAGTACATGCCCAGGCAACGGTGTACGCCACCGCCGAACGGCGACCACGCGTACTTGTGGACGCGATCCTCGCGGCGCTCGGGGGAGAACCGTCCGGGATCGAATCGCTCGGGATCGGGCCACAATTCGGGCATGTGGTGGGTGTAGTGCAGTCCGACGTTGACCAGCGTTCCGCGGGGAATGTAGTGACCGAGGATCTCGGTATCCGCGACCGCACGCCGCACGATCCCGGGCACCGGGGTGACCAGGCGCTGGCACTCCTTGATCACCAGATCCAGGCTCGTGAGCTCCTCGAGCTGATCCAGGGTGGGGGTGGTGGTGCCGAGTGCTTCGGATTCCTCGCGGCACGCCTGCTGCCACTGCGGGAACTGCCCGAGGTACTGCATCGCGGTCGACAGGGTGATGGTCGAGGTGTCGTGTGCGGCCATCATCAGGAAGATCATGTGGTTGACCACGTCGTCGTCGGTGAAGCGCTCCCCGTCCTCGGATTCGACATGGCACAGTGCGGTGAACAGGTCGTCGCCGCTGCCGGCGCGGCGCGCGGGCAGGTATCGGCGGAAGAACTCCTCGAGACGTCGGCGCCCGACGACGCCGCGTCGCCAGCGCGTGCCGGGCAGCGGGTAGCGCACGATCGCGGTCGCGGCCTGTACACATCCGATGAACGCCTTGTTGACCTCGGCCATCTCGGCGTGCGACGACCCTTCGGCCCCACCCATGAAGATGGATGTCGCGAGCCCGAGCGTGAGTTCCTTCAACGCCGGGTAAGCGCGGAAATCGGTTTGTGGGGACCAGGTTTCGAGCGCCTTCTCGACGGCGGGATGCAGGGAGTCGGTGTATCCGGCCAGTCGGTCGCGGGTGAACGCCTGCTGCATGATGCGCCGGTGCGCGGTGTGTTCGTCGCCGTCGAGCAGCATCAGGCCGCGGTCGAAGAACGGGCCGATGAGCACCCGCCAGCCCGGTCCGTTGGCCAGGGCGCGGTCGCGGTTCTGCAGGGCGGCGCCGCACGCATCGGGGCCGAGCAGCACCACCCACGGGTTCCCGGCGAATCGGAACCACGAGACCGGCCCGTACTCGCGGTAGCGGCGGTCGTTCGTCCCGACCGGGTCGCGCATGTAGTCCAGGCTGTAGCCGACATACGGCAGGCCGCCGTCCCCGGGGACCGCGGTGAGGCCGGGAGGTGGATCGGCAAGCATCTTCGTCACGTGGATCTCCCTCGCGAACGCTGATCTGACAGGACTCGATGTCACTTCACTGTAGCCTGATCGACATGCCCGGAACCGGAGAATCGACGACGAGCCGGCCCGCCCGCAGATACCGCGGCCGAAGCGCCGCAGAACGTGCTGCCGAACGCCGCGAGCGCCTGCTCGAGGCGGGCCTGACAGTCTTCGGCGGTGAAGAGGATCCCAAGGCGACGATGACCGCCATCTGCCAGGAGGCCGGGCTCACCGAACGGTACTTCTACGAGAGTTTCACCGGCCGAGACGAGCTGCTCGTCTGCGTCGTCGAGCGGATCGCCGACGAAATCCGCGACCGCGCCCTGGCCGCCCTCGCCGAGACCGAGCACAGTCCCGAGGAACGGGCGCGGGCCGCGATCGCGGCCTTCGTCGCCGTGCTCACCGACGATCCGCGCAAGGGCCGCATCGCCGTCGTCGAATCCGCCGCGACGGAACCGCTGCGGACCCGGCGCCGCGAGTTGTTGCGGCAGTTCGCGCATCTCGTCGCGCTGGAGTCGCGGGAACTGTGGGGCGAGAGCGCGCTGCAACCGCCGCACGACGAGGTGTCCGCGCTGCTGTTCGTCGGAGGCCTCGCCGAGGTGATGACGGCATGGCTGCGCGGCGAGGTCGACGTGACCCCCGAGCAGATCGTCGACGCCGCGACCCGCCACTACCTGGTCACGGCGCACCGATGACCGCTACGCCGGCGGCGCCTGGTTGATCTGCAGCCGCGCGCCGAGAGGATCGGCGATCGTGGCCATGCGACCGAACGGCGTGTCCTCGGCCGCGCGCTCGACGGTGCCGCCGAGCCGGGTCACGGCCTCCGATGTCGCGTCCGCGTCCTCGACACCGATGTAGAGCTGCCAGAACGACGGCACTCCCTCGGGGAGGAAGCCGGACGCGTCCATGATTCCGGCGATGTCGTCGCCACCGATCTTGCCGGTCGAGTACCGGAAGTCGCCCGAGTCGCTCATCGGCTGGACGTCCCAGCCGAACACGTCCCGGTAGAAGTCGAGGGACGCGGCATAGTTGCGCGACATCGTTTCGAACCACACCGGCGCGCCGGGTTCGCTGTCGAACCCGAACCCGTGGTGCTGATCGGCCTGCCACACACCGATCACGGCGCCGGCGGCGTCGGCGAGGATCGCCATGGTGCCCTGGTCCCCGACCTTCATCGCGGGCATCAGAACCTGGCCGCCCGACTCGGCGGCCTTCCGTGCGGTGGCGTCGGCGTCGTCGGAATCGAGGTACACCGTCCACACGTCGCCGTACGGATTGCCCGGCTGCTGCGGACCGAGACCGGCGATCGGCGCGCCGCGGTGACTGAAGATGGTGTATCCGCCGTACTGCGGGTCCTCGTTGGTGTCGGCCTGCCAGCCGAAGAGTTCGGTGTAGAACGCGATGGCCCGTTTCGTGTCGGAACTGGTGAGATCGATCCAACCGGGTGTGCCTGTGCGGGACTGATGTTCGGCCATGACGGCCTCCTGTCTTCCTGTGAAAGCGGAGTCGTGCGAGTGGATCCGAGCGGTCGCGAACGAGGCTACGCGCGGGGTCCGACAGATGCGGGTGAAGCGCAGATCGCACCTGGACGTGCAGGTGACTCCGATCACGTGCCATGCTGTCGCGCATGGTAGACGTCGCACGTCCGAAATTGGAGGGGACCGTCGCGGTGGGGCGGGGGCGCCGGATCGGGTTCGCCGAGTTCGGTTCCGCGCAGGGACGCACGGTGTTCTGGCTGCACGGCACACCCGGCGCGCGCCGGCAGATCCCGGTCGAGGCCAGGGCCTTCGCCGAACGCGCGAACGTCCGGCTGATCGGCATCGACCGGCCGGGAATCGGTTCGTCCACCCCACACCGCTACGAGAACGTCCTCGCATTCACCGAGGACCTGCAGACCGTCGCCGACACCCTCGGGGTGGATCGGATGGCGGTCGTCGGACTGTCCGGGGGCGGCCCGTACACACTGGCGGCGGCGTACGCGATGCCCGATCGGGTCGTCGCCGCAGGCGTGCTCGGCGGGGTCGCGCCCGTCGTCGGCCCGGATGCCGTCGACGGCGGTCTGATGAAACTCGGCACGATGGTGGCACCGTTGCTCGAGGTCGGTGGGGTGCCCGCGGGGGTCGTACTGAGTTCGCTGATCCGGCTGGTCCGCCCGCTCGGATCGCCGATCATCGACCTGTACGGCCGGGTGTCACCGGAAGCGGACCGCCGCCTGCTGGCCCGCCCCGAGTTCAAGGCGATGTTCCTCGACGACCTGCTCAACGGCAGCCGCAAGCAGATGGCCGCGCCGTTCGCGGATATCGTGGTCTTCGCCCGCGACTGGGGTTTCCGGGTGTCCGACGTCAAGACGCCGGTGCGCTGGTGGCACGGCGACACCGACCACATCATCCCGTTCGAACACGGCCTGCACATGGTCGATCTGCTGCCCGACGCCCGGTTCCACCACCTGCCCGGGGAGAGCCACCTCGGCGGCCTCGGGGTTTCGGAGGAGATCCTGCGGTCACTGCTGGACATCTGGGACGCCACCGCCCCGGACGACGGGAAGCACTAGTCCGGTCAGCCGGTGGTGAGGGCGCGGTCCAGCAGGTTCAACGCGACCTTCAGGTCGGCGGCGTCGACCTGCCCCGGCGCCGACGCCTTACCGACCATCCCGAACGTCGCGGCCGAACCGAACACCTGACCGGCCAGCCGGGAGACGACGCCGAGCCCGCCCATCGCCATCGTGACGATCGGCCGATCGGCATGTTCCTCGTGCATCGTGCGGGTCGCGTCGAGCAGGGTCACCACGTCGGCGGCGCCTCGCGGCATCACCGCGATCTTGCAGATGTCGGCGCCCAGATCCTGCATCGCGACCAGCCGCGCGACGATCTCGTCCTTCGCGGGTGTGCCCTCGAAATCGTGGTTCGACGCGACCACCGCGACCTTCCGTGCGTGCGCCGCGGCCACGATCCGGTCGACGGCCGCCCGGTCGCGGCGGTATTCGACGTCGACGAGGTCGACGGCCCCGGATTCGGCGAGCGCGACGTTCAAGTCGGCATACGCCTCGTCGGTCAGGTCGGCCTCGCCGCCTTCGTGCCGGGTGCGGCACGTGGCGAGCAGGGGGATCCCGCCGAGGTGCCCGGCGAGGACGCGGGCCTGCTCGACGACGCTCGCGGTGTCGGTGATCGTGTCGAAGAAGTCCGTGCGCCATTCGACGATGTCGACGTCGACGGCGGTCAGCGCCTCGACCTGGGTGCGCAGTTCGTCGGGGGTGCGACCGGTGATCGGCACGATGATCTTGGGTGTGCCCTCGCCGATCGCGACGTTCTTCACCCGGACCGGCGTGATCGCCCTGCCACCCACTGCTGACTCCCGTCGTCGACTCCGGCACCCATTCGATCAGAAGCCCGCCGGGCGCCCGATGTCCGAGCGAATGTACCGCTCGTCTCCTTCAACCGACCGAACGATACATTCGCTCGGAAAAACGGCCGGACCCGTGCCGCCCCGCGCGGCAGGGATCACGATCCGCCGCGGAGTCGCTTGCTGTACGCCTCGTACAGTTCGGTCCAGCCGAGGTCGAGAGCGTCGCGCCCGACGATCGGCCCGGCGGAGCGGTGCTCCATCACCTCCTGCAGGACGTCGAGACACATGTGCCAGCCCGCGGCGAGCTCTGCCGAGGTGTCCGGCCCGGTGACGGTGTGCTGCAGCGTCAGCGTGCATCCGCCGCCGGGACGGGGCGTGATCTCCCAGCGCAGCCAGTCCTCGTCCCACCGGTGTTCGAGCACGTGCGGGGTGCCCGCGGCGACGACGGTGCCGTCGAACTCGGTGGCTTCGTCGCCGTCGACGACGATCAGCGTCGCCGGCCCGACGGTGCCGAGATGCCGTTCCGGCCGGTACGGCGCCCACTGCACGACCTGCGCCGGATCGGTGAGGGCGACCCACACCACGTCCGGGGCCTGCGGGAAGTCACGGCTGAACACGAGGGTCCACTGGTCGCCCGCATCGATCACCTCGGCGGACTGGAGGGGGCTCGGCCGGTAGTCGCGAATCGCCATCGGACGGTGCTCCTCGTCGCCGGAAGACGTTGTCGGTGAAGAAAACCGCGTGTCCGATTCTACCCGTCCGGCGAGGTCGGCCGGGTGGACTCGCTGCGCCGATCGATGTATTCGCAATATCCGGAGCCGGCGATCCGCCGGCCCCGCCAGCGGCCGTCGAACCGGATCCCGCCGACGTATCCGGCGCCGAGCCCGTACGCCCAGTCGCCGTCGGCGTGTCCGTCGACGTGCCCGACGCCGGGAATGTCCCAGTGGAATTCACCCGGCAGCAGCATGCGCCGCCCGTCCGGGGTACGGACCTCGCGTGCGGTGTCGATGCGCAGCCGGACACCCACCCGGACCGTTTCCACCGTCCCGGTCGCGCTGCGCAGGAACGCGGTCCGCAGCACCGGGACATCCCCCGGCCCGAGCACCGAGGTGAGCAGGAGTTGCGTGTCGTCGTCGACGGTCAGGACCTGGTAGACGAACGTGCGCACCGGCAGCCGCGCGGGGACCGCGGCACCGTGCGCGTATTCGAGCGCGGCCAGACCGGCGACCGTCCGGGTGCCGTCGGGGTCGGTGAGGGTGCCCTCGTAGCGGCACAGCCGGCTGGAATGCCGGTACAACCCGGGGATCGCGAAGAAGGTCGTGATCACCCCGGTCGGGTGCAGCAGCAGATCCACCGCGACCGCCTCGGCCGGCCACGTGCGCTGCACCCGCACATCTCGTCCGGTCACGGTCATCGACAGGTGCCTGCCGAAAGACGCCGCGTCCGGACGCAGGTCGCAATCCCGGCGGATCGACAGCGGCGTGAATCCGGAGGCGGTGGTCGCCGCGGTCGTGGACACGAGGGTCACCGCGTCACCGCCGCGATCCGGCGCGGCCGGCTGATCGAACACCATCGGCCCGGGCCTTCCGGCGATACCCATCACGCTCAGGAATCGGTGCGGGGCTGGCAGGTCGCCGATCATCACCCCGTGGTGCGCCCATCGTCCCCGCCCCACGATCGGCAGCGGCCCGCCCTCCGGCGCGCCCACGTGCTGTTCGCTGCGGCTGACCAGCGCCACCGCGCGGGCCACCGCCTCCGACCGGCCGCTCACTCGAACCACGATCGCACGGGCGGCTTCACCCACATGATCTTCTCGTCCGGGTGGGCTCGCACGGCCGCCGGATGATCCGGATGGTTGCGTGCCCACTCGGTCTTCTCGTCGAGCAGTGCGGCCACGTGGTTCCAGGTCTCCATCGTGCGCGGGGGATGCGCGCCGGCCTCCCGCGCCAGCCGGCGGCGGAGTTCGTCGGTCATCGCGAGCAACTCGGCGCCGGTGATGCCACGATCCCACGCGAAACGCACGAGGGTCACCGACTTCTCGCGGCGATTCTTCGCAGCCTGGTCGGTGTGCGCGAAATCGGGAGTGTCCATCCCTTCTCCTTCCGATCGGGGCACCGGTTCCCATCATCGGTCATCGTTGACAACGACGGGGCGACGGCTCACGCTCGAGGGAGCCACCTCCGGTCCGGAAGGACGAGCGATGCCGGCACAGACGCGCGACATTCCGCAGGGAACGCCGAGAGACGTTGCAGCGCAGGCGAAGAAGGAACCCAGGACGCCGGAGTTCGATCCCACGCTCGGAATCGCCGTCGACGCGGAGGTGCGCGGCACACCCCCGCACCGCATCGTGGCGCTCGGCGATTCGCTGCTGCAGGGCTTCCAGAGCGGCGCGGTCTTCCACACCGACCTCTCGGTTCCGGCGATCATCGCGTACGAACTCGGTGCGCTGCGCACGTTCCGGTTCCCCCGCTACGGAGGTCCGGGCGGGCTGCCGCTGAACATCGAACTGATGTTGCGCCGCCTCGAGGACCGGTTCGGCGCGTCGCTGCAACCGTGGGAGGTGCCGCTCGCACTGTTCGACGTCCGCTCGTTCATGGACGAGGTCGAGGACTACTGGGAACGAGGCCACGGCGCGACCGCCCCGGTCGTCGCGGCCTACCAGCACAATCTGTCCTGCTTCGGCTGGGATCTGCGCGACGCGCTGAGCCGGACCGCCCGGATCTGCGCGGACGCGATCGACACGCCCGGCGACGATTTCCTGAACCAGGTGGTGCAGAACAACGGCGACCGCGCGGCGCTGCACGTGTATCCGCACTGGGCGCCGCCGCAGCGGGAGATGACCCTGTTCGACGCGGCGGCCGCACTCGGCGACGACCACGACGGCACGACGGAGAGCGGCATCGAAACCCTCGTGGTGTTCCTCGGTTCCAACAACGCGCTCGGCACCGTCACCGACCTGCGGGTGGAATGGAGCGGACCGGACTTCCGCGACCTCGCGAAGAAGGGCCCCTACACGATCTGGCGTCCCGAGCATTTCGACGCGGAGTTCGCCGAGGTGGTGGCGCAGGTCGAACGCATCTCCGCGCGCCACGTCGTCTGGTGCACGATTCCGCACGTCACGATCGCGCCGATCGCGCGGGGCCTGGGCTCGAAGGTCGAGCACGGCTCGCGGTACTTCCCGTACTACACGCGGCCGTGGATCGACGAGCGGCGATTCGACGCCACGCGGGATCCGAACATCACCGGCGCGCAGGCCGCTGTCGTCGATGCGGCGATCGACCTCTACAACACCACCATCACGCGGGCCGTCGCCGCCGCCCGTGCCGGAACGTCCGGCCCGCCGCGGGACTGGTATCTCCTCGACGTGTGCGGTCTGCTCGAGCGGCTCGCGTTGCGCCGCTACATCGACGACGTGCAGGCCCGCCCGGCGTGGTGGACGCCCTATCCCTTGCCCGCACCCCTGGCCGCGCTCGATCCGGTGCCCGATTCGCGGTTCCTCACCGCGGACGGTCGCGGGGGACGCGCCACCGGCGGGTTCTTCTCCCTCGACGGAGTGCATCCGACGACGGTCGGCTACGGGATCCTCGCGCAGGAGATCATGACGATCATGGCGCAGGCCGGCGTCGAGTTCCGGCATCCCAGCGGGGAGGTGCGGACCGGGCCGATCACCGTCGACTGGGAACGGCTCATCCGCCGCGACACCCTGATCCGGACACCACCGCAGAACATCGATTCGACGTTGTCGATTCTGGGGTGGGCCGACGAGGTCGCCGACCTGGCCGGCCGCGCCCTCGGAATCAGGGTGTGACGCCGCCGCGGCGCGGAACCAGGACACCGTGCCCGTACCACCGGCAGATCTCGAGGGCAGCGGTGAGCGTGAACGGGTCGATGTCCTCGAGATCGCGTCGGAGTTCCTCGGTGGCCTGCTGAATCCGGTATCGGATCGTGTTGCGGTGCAGGTTCATCCGCGCTGCCGTGGCCGCGGGGCTGCGATTGCAGGACAGATGCACCCGCAGGGTTTCGCGCAGTTCGGCGGCGCGATCGGTGTCCTCGGCGAGCGGGCCCAGCATGCCGGCGACGAAAGTGCGCATCTCCGTGAGATCCCCGGCGAGCATCGCGACCGGGGCGATCTCCGCGTACCACACCACCGCCGGTGCCTCCGGTACAGCGGTGCTCGTCAGCGCCTTGACGGCGGTCGCCTGCCGATGCCCGGCACGGAATCCCTCGATACCGCTCCCCGGGAGTCCGACCGCAACGCGCAACGGCACGTCGGCCGCCTCGATCGCGGCCCGCAGACGCTCGATCGCGTCGATGACATCACCGCGCAGGGCGAGCCACGCGTTCATCGCGAGCGGTTCGGTATGCATTGCGAGCGTGGCCGCGCCCGGAGCGACCTCGGTGAGCAGTCGCTGGACCGCCGTCGCGACATCGGGGAAGGGTGATCGTTTCGATTCCGGAATCCACAACGCCATCGCCAGGTGCATGCCGTCGAGCGGATACTCGAGTGCGTCGGCCTGTTCGGCGTCGTTCACCGCGCCGGTCAGTATCTGGCTGATCCAGTACTGGGTCAGACCACTGCGGCTGGCGATCCACCGTTCCCGCTCCTCCTCGTAGGCGAGGGTGACGCGCTCGGAGAGGTGGTCGATGAAGGCGGCGGTCTTGCCGACCGCGGCCCGCAACGCAGCGCGGTTGTCGACCGGGGCGGCATCGCCGGCCGCATCCAGGCACATGCGGGTGAAACGCGCCTGGCCGATCCGGTAGGCGCGCAGCAGGTGCGCGAGCGACGCGCCCCGGCGGGCCAGTTCCCGGGCCAACGCGAGTGCCTCGGCCGGGGGGTCGACCGTCGACGGATCGGCGCCCTCGAGCAGCGCATTCATCAGTACGGTGGTGTTCTCTGCAATGCTGCCCAGCAGCAACGCGCGGTCTCGCTCGGTGCGCGCGATCTCGGGGATCTCGGCGCCGGTGAGCGCCGCGGTTTCGGCCACGAAGGCATCACGGCGCGCCACGATGGCGTCGGCGATGTACCGGGCCGCTTCCTGCTGTTCCTGGTCGGTCCAGTCGACGAACACCGACGCCATCGGGTGGCCTCCCCAATCTCGAATCGCGTGGCGCACCGCGATCGGCGCGGGTGTCGAATCTACCCGCTGGGTGCGCCGGGACCGCCGGGAACCGCCGACCCGAGCGGGTCAGGTCGGATTCACGCCGAGCGGGTCAGGTCGGATTCACGCCGAGCGGGTCAGGTCAGATTCACAATGTGCGCGTGCGAGGCGACGGCGTCCTGCAACTTCTTACGGGAAAGGGTGCGGGGCCCGCACGCGCATCCGGCGGGGATCACGTCGTCCTCGAACTGCGTCGCCTCCAGGGTGTCGACGAATTCCGAATCGAGCTTGTCGCCGTGGTGGCCGGTGGCTTCCCGATCGCGGGAACCGCGCCCACCCGGGCCACTGGCCGAGACCACCACCGGTCCTTCGGTCGTCTTGTAGACCGCGGCGACGGTGTGGCTGGCCGGACATCGCACCTTCAGCACCGCTTGTTCTGTGCGCGACGGTCCGAGTTCCTTCACGGCCGCGAGGGCCTTCCGGCGGCGTTCGGGTGGTGGGGTTTCGGCGATGTTCATGTTCCTATTCCACCCCACCGGCCGCCGCGATCCCACCGGTTCGGCATAACCGATCTTGAACCGGCATCAAACGATTCCGTCGGTGAGGTGGTTCGGTGTCCCGAAGCGGTGCGCGGTGATCGAGACCGACTGCTCTCGTAGGAACGGCAGCATTTCGAGCCGGCCGGACTCGGTGACCCGATTGTCGTAAACCGCAGTTCCGGGACGCCCGTACAGGTTTTCGGCGAGCGCGCGGGTGTCGCCGCCGATCAACCGGATGCGGTCCGGGGCAGGCCTGCCGATCCGGCTCAGCCACGCCGCATCCGTCTCGATCGCCAAAGATGTCACGAAAGTCCCTATCACGCGGGTTGTTTCGCGAGACGGTGGCGCGGTCGTGGACACGTCGACGGATGCGCCGCACCGGGCGGCGGCACCGAGCACCCGCAGCAACTCGACCGCGGTTCCGCGCGTTCCGAGCCGGACGTGCACCCGCACCGGGCGGTACCGGAACAGATTCCGTTCCGCGGTCAATGCACTCACGTCGCGGGCGAGGGAGAACTCGGTCCGCCACACGCGGGCGTCGTCGGCGAACGACCGGCGCAGGAACTCGCGTTCGGCGTCCGACAGCCCGGCGGCGCCGAGCAGAAGCGCCGGGACGCCGTCCACGGTCTCGTCGATGGGTCTGTGCGGCGCCGGTTCCCACGACCCGAAACCGACGAGATAGTTCGGGCCCCCGGCCTTGAACCCGGCCCCGACCGACGACCGTTTCCAACCGCCGAACGGCTGCCGACGCACGATCGCGCCCGTGATGCCGCGGTTGACGTACAGGTTCCCGGCCTCCACCCGGTCCAGCCACAGCGCGATCTCCTCGGAGTCGAGACTGTGCAGCCCCGCCGTCAGGCCGAAGTCCACCTGATTCTGGAGTGCGATCGCCTCGTCGAGGTCGCGGGCCGTCATGATGCTCAGCACCGGCCCGAAGAACTCGACGAGATGGGCGCGCGAACCCGGCCGCACACCGATCCGGACCCCGGGGCTCCACAACTGCCCCGACCCGTCGAGGCGACGCGGGGCGACGAGCCACGATTCCCCCGGACCCAGGGTGGTGAGCGCGTCGAGCAGCTTGCCGCGGGCCGGCTCGACGAGCGGCCCCATCCGGGTCCGCGGATCGTCGGCGCGGCCCACCGGCAGCGACGTCACCGCGTCGACGAGCTGATTGCGGAACCGGCGCGACGATGCGACCGACCCGACGAGGATCACCAACGACGCCGCCGAGCACTTCTGCCCCGCGTGCCCGAACGCCGACTGCACGACGTCGCGCACCGCGAGATCCAGATCGGCGCTCGGTGTCACCACGATCGCGTTCTTGCCGCTGGTCTCGGCGAGCAACGGCAGATCGGGCCGGAACGACCGGAACAGCTCCGCCGTCTCGTAGGCGCCGGTGAGCACCACCCGGTCGACGCGTGGATCCGAGATCAACTGCCGCCCCAGGTTGTGGTCGGCGAGCCGCACCAGGTGCAGCACGTCGCGGGGCACTCCCGCCGCCCACAGTGCCTCGGCCAGCACCGCGCCACAGCGGGCGGTCAGCGCCGCCGGTTTGAACACCACCGCCGACCCGGCGGCCAGCGCGGCCAGCGTCGATCCGGCCGGGATCGCGACCGGGAAGTTCCACGGCGGCGTCACCACGGTCAGGGCGGACGGCACGAACCGGGCGCCGTCGACGGCGTCGAGGTTCCGAACCCGATCGGCGTACCAGCGGGCGAAGTCGATCGCCTCGGACACCTCCGGGTCGGCCTGGTCGAAAGTCTTTCCGGCCTCGGAGACCATCACCTCGATGAGCTCGCCGCGCCGGCATTCGAGCTCGTACGCGACCCGTTCCAGAACCTCCGCGCGGTCGCTGCCCGTGCGGCGGCCCCACTCGCGGCCGTGCCCGGTGGCGGTCGCCAGCAGGTCGTCGAGCTGGTCGGCCGTGCGGATCGTGTGTGCCGCGACCGTGGCGGCACCCAGCCGGGAAGCGGCCGCACGCCCGAGGATCTGCCGGGCCCACGTGCGGTTCGCGGGCAGCGAGGGATCCGTGTCGGGCGTGTTCGCGAACTCCGGGCCGGGCGGCTCGAGCGGACCCACCAGCCGGTTCTGGGTGCGATTCGGAGGGGGTACGGAACCGTCCACGTCCGCCAGGGACGCGAGGAACCGCTGCTTCTCACGCTCGAACAACGACTCGTCCTCGTGCAGCGCGAAGACCGCCGACATGAAGTTGTCCTGGCCCGCGCCCTCCTCGAGCCGCCGCACCAGATACGCGATCGCCACGTCGAACTCGTCCGGATGCACCACCGGCGTGTACAGCAGGATCCCGCCGACGTGGCGTCGCACCACCTCGGCCTGGCTGTGCGCCATCCCGAGCAACATCTCGAAGTCGACGCCGTCGCGCACCCCGCGTTGCCCGGCGAGCAGCCATGCGTGCGCGATATCGAACAGGTTGTGACCGGCGACGCCGATCCGCACGTTGGCGATGCGGTCCGGCTCGAACGCGTAGTCCAGCAGACGCTTGTAGTGCGTGTCCGTCTCCTGCTTCGAACCCCAGGTCGCGAGCGGCCAGCCGTGCAGCGACGCCTCGACACGCTCCATCGGAAGGTTCGCGCCCTTGACGACACGCACCTTGATCGGCGCACCGCCCCGCGCCCGCCGCGCCGCGGACCAGTCCTGCAACCGGATCATCGCCGCCAGCGAATCCGGCAGATAGGCCTGCAGGACGATGCCCGCCTCCAGATGCGCGAACTCCGGCCGGTCCAGGATCTTCGTGAACACCGCGATCGTCAGGTCCAGATCGCGGTACTCCTCCATGTCCAGATTGATGAACTTCGGGGATGGGGACGTCGCGGCCAGGCGGTACAGCGGCTCGAGCCGTCCGACCACGTCGTCGACCGCCTCGTCGAACGCCCAGGGCGAATGCGGCGCGACCGCCGCCGACACCTTGATCGACACGTAGTCCACGTCGTCGCGGGCCAGCAGCGCGCGGGTGCCGGCGAGCC
>NZ_JBMBTE010000051.1:0-36943 GCF_048897285.1 Rhodococcus sp. O3 | reverse complement strand
GCCTCCCCGACGACCGACTGCGTCCACGCGATGAACGGGCCGAGGGAGGTGATCGCGGAACCGCCGGTCGTACCCTCCCAGCCGAGACCCAGTTCCGCCGCGACCCGGGTGAGGGTGAGGTCCGCGTCCACGAACGCCGCGGCGACCGCGGCCCAGGCCGGTCCGGCCGCGCCGATCGGCAGCGGTCCCGTCCCCGTGCTCAGGCTCGTCGAGTTCACGGTGGCGCCCCGCGGCAGCCACACGACCCCGGTCATTCCGAGCGTCATCGGTTCTCTACCTTTCTGACTGCGAGTCGGGAGAAGTCGGTCACATCGTGGCGTGCAGGGCGACGACCCTGCGTGCCTCGAGATCGGTGTAGTGCGCGGCCTGGTTGCGGATGGTCAGCGCCGCGGTCCGCAGTTCCTCGATGCCCTGCACGGCCGCCGGCCGGAAGCTCGCGGTAAGCCCGCCGAAGTGCTGCGAAATCAGCCGCGAAACCTCCTCCGAGCCGGGTGGGGGCACATCGAGAGCCGGATCCGCGGCCTGGACGGACGCTTCGAGACGCAGCGCGAGCGCCTCGAGTTCGGCGGCGGCGAGGAGCAGAGCGTCCGGATCGACGCGAATGTGATCGGGCACGGGCCGTTCTCCTGACATCTCGGGTGCGTGTGCGGGCGCGGGTGGCGATCTCTGCGCCGTCGAAGAGTTGGACGCGCCGCGGTCCGGATCGGTTCCGTTCGATTTGTGCCGGTATCCTCGAGCCCGTCAGTGACAGAGCGATCGATAGGTTGGGATGCGGTAATGGGAACTTCCACCGGCGACACCGTCACCGACGGGGTGGCCGTGCCGGATTGGCGGAAGCTCGAGGAGACCGAGCTCACCCCGATCCTGTCCGCCGCACTCGACGCGTTCTACGAGACCGGCTTCCACGGCACGTCGGTACGCGAGATCGCGCGGCGCGTGGGCGTGACGGTTCCGGCCCTGTACTACCACCACGAGAACAAGGAAGGGCTCCTCATCGCCCTGCTGGAGCTGTCCACCAGCGATGTTCTCGCGCGGGCGCACGCCGCGGATGCCGACGGCGGCGACGATCCGGTGAAGCGGCTGTCCAACGTCATCGAGGCCATCGTGCTGCGCATGACGCTGCGCGCGCGCCTCGCGGCCCTCGAGGGCGAGTCGCGGTATCTGAGCCCGGAGAACCGGCAGCGTTATCGCGCGGTCCGCAAGGGTGTCGAGCAGCTGGTCCGCAGCATTGTCGAGGAAGGGACCGCGACCGGCGTGTTCGACGTCGACGACCCCGCGGAGACCACCCGCGCACTGCTGGGCATGTGCCAGTCCATTCCTCGCTGGTATCACGCTCAGGGCACGCTCACCCCGGAAGAGGTCGCGGGGAAGTACGTAGCGATCGCTCTCAAGACGGTCGGGGCGGCCTGACCGTCACCGGACCTGCCGCCCCGGTGTGGGTCAGCGGTTGCGGTAGACCGCCGGTCGCTTCTCCATGAACGCGGTCGCGCCCTCGCGGAAGTCCTCGGCGGCGAGCAGCTTCAGCTGGCCGGCGCGTTCCCGTGCGAACGCGGCGTCGAGTTCGGTCAGCGTCGCATCGTTGATCGCGGCCTTCGTGGAACCGAACGCGTCTGCCGGACCGTCGGCGATCCGCTGCGCCAGCGCCTCGATCGCGTCGGCGTATCCCTCGTCGGGGTAGGCGTCGGCGATCAGGCCGGCCGCGACGGCCTCGGGGGCGGGCAGGCGCTCGGCCAGCAGCGCCATCTTCAGCGCGCGGGCCCGCCCGATCGACGCGGCCACCAGCGCCGACGCGCCGCCGTCCGGCATGAGCCCGACCTTGGTGAACGCGAGCAGGAAGTACGTCGACTCGGCGGCGACCGTCAGATCGCACGCCAGGGCCAGCGAGACGCCGACACCGGCCGCGGGTCCGTTGACGGCCCCGATGACGGGACGCGGGAACGCCCGGATCGCGGCGACCGCGCGGTTCGCGGCGTCGATGGTCGCGGGGGACGGGGGACCGGCGAGGGATTCGCGGCCGGACAGGTCCGCACCGGTGCAGAACGCCCGTCCCGCACCGGTGAGGATCGCGACGCGCACGGATGCATCGTCTGCGTGCTTCTCGAACGCTTCGGCGACCGCCTCGAGGGTTTCGGTGGTGACCGCGTTCATGCGGGCGGGGCGGTTGATCGTGACGCGCAGGACGCCGTCGTCGACGAGGCTGTCGACGCCGGGGATGTCGGTGGTCATGAGGGCTCCTGTCGGTTCAGGGTTGGAGGGAGAGCGCGACCTTGCCGGTCGCGGTCCGGTCGGCGAGGGACAGCAGTGCGTCGGCTGCGCTGGTCATCGGGTGGAGCGTGGGTTCGGGGACCTGCAGTGCGCCGGATCGCAGCAGCGGTTCGAGCTGGGCCCACTGCCGGGCCGGGTAGTCGGGGAACGTGCGGACGTATTCGCCCCAGCCGGCGCCGACCACCGAAGTGTTGCGCAGCAGAAGACGATTGACCTTCACGGTGGGGATCTCCCCGCCGGTGAAACCGAGCACGACGACCCGCCCGTTCGGGGCGAGGCTGCGCAGGCTGTCGGTGAATCGGTCGCCGCCGACGGGGTCGAGGACGATGTCGACCCCGCGGCCACCGGTCAGTTCGAGGACACGGTCCTTGAATCCGTCCGCCGGGACGACGTGGGTTGCGCGATTGGCCCGGGCCACTTCGGCTTTCGCTTCGGTGCTCACCACGGCGACGGTTTCGAGACCGAGCGCCGCCGCGACCTGGAGGGCGGCGACGCCGACGCCGCCCGCGGCGCCGTGCACGAGCACGGTTTCACCGGGGCGGTAGCGGGCGCGTTCGTCGAGCGCGAAGTGGACGGTCAGGTAGTTCATGAGGAAGCCGGCTCCGGCGGTGAGCGACACCGAATCGGGTAGGGGGAACACGGAATTCACGTCCACGGCCACGGTCTGCTGCCAGGAGCCGCCGACGGCGAGGACGGCGACGCGCTGCCCGGCGGTCAGGCTGCTGTCCGCCGGTGCGGAGCGCACGATGCCGGCGCCCTCGACGCCGAGGACGAAGGGCAGCGGCCGCACGACCTGGTAGGCGCCGCTGGTCTGCAGCAGGTCGGGGAACGAGACGCCCGCGGCGTGCAGGTCCACGATCACCGAGCCGGTCCAGGCGCCGGGTTCGGGGATGTCGACCAGGCGAAGGCCGTCGGGGCCGGTCGTCTCGGTCAGTTGAACTGCCTGCATCGGGGTCTCCTCGTCGATGGGTCGACCGTCGCGGACGTGCACCGTGGTCCGCGACACACGGCTCATCCTTACCAGAGCCCACCGATCGTGCGCTAGGTAAGTCGAGCCGTTGACCGAGCGATCGATCCGTGGTAGTCCTTTAGCGATCGATAAGTAGAGCCTGGGAAGGAAATCGATGGCCGACGAAGTGACCACCACCGAACCCGCCGCGCTGTACGAGCGCCGCGGCAACGTCGCCCTCATCACGCTCAACCGCCCCAAGGCGCTCAATGCCGTGAATGCGGCACTGTCCACCGCCGTCGGCACCCTGCTCGAGCAGGCAGAAGCGGACGACGAGGTGCGCGTCGTCGTCATCACCGGTGCGGGCCGCGCGTTCTGCGCCGGTGCCGACCTCAAGGCGCTCGCCGCGGGCGAGAACACCGCCGCCGACGGACATCCCGAGTGGGGCTTCGCCGGCTACGTCGAGCACTGGATCAGCAAGCCGACCATCGCCGCCGTCAACGGATTCGCGCTGGGTGGCGGCACCGAACTGGTGCTCGCGTCCGATCTCGCCGTGGTCGACGAGGAGGCCAAGCTCGGCCTGCCCGAGGTCAAGCGCGGCCTGTTCGCCGCGGCCGGTGGCGTCATCCGCCTGCAGCAGCAGATCCCGCTCAAGGTCGCGCTCGAACTCGCCCTCACCGGCGAACCCATCACGGCCGCAGAGGGCAAGGAACTGGGCCTGGTCAACCGGATCGCACCGGCCGGCACCGCTCTCGAGGTCGCCCTCGAACTCGCCGAGAAGATCGCCGCGAACGCGCCTCTGTCGGTGCGCGAGTCGAAGGCCATGATCCACCGCACCGCGCACGGTGACGCCTGGGGGCCGGAGGTGTGGCAGGCCAACACCGCCGCGCTGAAGGTCGTCTTCACCAGCGAGGACGCGAAGGAAGGCCCGACCGCCTTCGCCGAGAAGCGTGAACCGGTCTGGAAGGGCCGCTGACCCCACGAACCCGGTCCGGCGTCACGTCCCCTGCCGAGACGCCGGACCGTAACCAACTTTCCCCGAAAGGAATTCGTCATGACCACTGCTGTCATCGTCGACGTCGTCCGCACCGCGGTCGGCAAGGGTAAGCCCGGCGGCGCCCTGTCCGGCACCCACCCCGTCGAGCTGCTCGCGCACGTGCTGCGTGAAATCGTGCAGCGCAACGGCATCGACCCCGCACAGGTCGACGACGTCATCGGCGGCTGTGTCCAGCAGGTCGGCGAGCAGGCGCTGAACATCTCGCGCTCCGCTCTGCTGTCCGCGGGCTTCCCCGAGTCGGTCCCGGCCACCACGATCGACCGCCAGTGCGGCTCGAGCCAGCAGGCCGCCCACTTCGCCGCGCAGGGCGTCATCGCCGGCGCCTACGACATCGCGATCGCGTGCGGTGTCGAGTCGATGAGCCGCGTCCCGATGGGCACGGCCTCGATCGGCAAGGACGCCAACGGCCCGGGTGTCGCTGCGCGCTACCCCGAAGGCCTGGTCAACCAGGGTATTTCCGCCGAGCTGATCTCCGCGAAGTGGAAGCTCGACCGCGACGCGCTCGACGCGTTCTCCGCGCAGTCGCACCAGCGGGCCGCGGCCGCGATCGCCGCCGGGCACTTCGACAAGGAGATCGTGCCGATCACGGTCACCGATGCCGCGGGCGAGCAGGTCGAGCACACCGTCGACGAGACGGTGCGCGCCTCGACCACCGTCGAAGGCCTGGCGGGCCTGAAGCCGTCGTTCTACACCGACGCGTACGCGGCCCGGTTCCCCGAGGCGCAGTGGATCATCACCCCCGGCAACTCCTCGCCGTTCACCGACGGCGCGTCGGCCGCCCTCATCATGAGCGAGGAGATGGCGAACAAGCTCGGTCTCACCCCGCGTGCCCGCTTCGTGTCGTTCTCCGTCATCGGTGACGACCCGATGCTCATGCTCACCGCGCCCATCCCGGCGACGAAGAAGGTGCTCGCCAAGGCCGGCCTGACCATCGACGACATCGACGCCTACGAGGTCAACGAGGCGTTCGCCCCCGTCCCGCTCGCCTGGGCGCACGAGCTGAACGCCGATCCCGCCAAGCTCAACCCGTGGGGCGGCGCCATCTCGCTCGGCCACGCCCTCGGTTCCTCGGGCACCCGCCTGCTCTCCACCCTGGTCAATCATCTCGAGGCCACGGGCGGCCGGTACGGTCTCCAGACGATGTGTGAGGGCGCGGGCATGGCCAACGCCACCATCATCGAACGACTCTGATCCGCAACACGATTCGAAAGGTGTGAACATGATCGTCAACGACAGCGTTGCCGTCGTCACCGGCGGTGCCTCGGGCCTCGGCCTGGCCACCGTCAAGGCTCTGGTCGCCGACGGCGCCCAGGTCGTCATCATCGACCTGCCGTCGTCCAACGGTGAGACCGTCGCCAAGGAGCTCGGCGACCGCGTGCGCTTCGCCGCCGCGGACGTCACCGACGAGGCCGCCGTCGCCGAGGCGCTCGACCTGGCCGAGTCGCTCGGCCCGCTGCGTGTCGCGGTGAACTGCGCCGGCATCGGCAACGCCATCAAGACCGTCGGCAAGAACGGCGCGTTCCCGTACGACGCGTTCAAGAAGGTCGTGAACGTCAACCTGTTCGGCACGTTCAACGTCATCCGCCTCGCCGCGGAGCGCATCGCCAAGACCGAGCCGATCGACGGCGAGCGCGGCGTCATCATCAACACCGCCTCGGTCGCTGCCTTCGACGGCCAGATCGGCCAGGCCGCGTACTCCGCGTCCAAGGGTGGCGTCGTCGGCATGACCCTGCCGATCGCCCGCGACCTCGCGTCGCTGCTGATCCGCGTCGTCACCATCGCGCCGGGCCTGTTCAAGACCCCGCTGCTCGGCTCGCTGCCGGAAGAGGCCCAGGCTTCGCTCGGCGCGCAGGTTCCGCACCCGGCCCGCCTCGGCGATCCGTCCGAGTACGGTGCCCTGGCCGCGCACATCGTCGCCAACCCGATGCTCAACGGCGAGACCATCCGTCTCGACGGCGCCATCCGCATGGCCCCGCGCTGATCCGACGAATGTGAGAGGACGGGGCCGATGACTGCACAACCCGAACCGGAGTTCTCCGCCGACTGGCGGGTGTTCGAACCGCTGCAGCTCGGCCCCATCCTCGAGCACGCCCTGGAAGCCTTCGGCGAGAACGGTTTCCACGGCACCACCGTCCGCGATCTGGCCCGCCGGGTCGGCGTGACGGTACCCGCGCTGTACTACCACCACGAGAACAAGGAAGCCGTTCTCGTGACACTGCTCGACGCCGCCGTTCTCGACCTCATCGACCGTGTCCGCGCCGCGGTCGAGGACGGCGGCGCCGACCCGGTCGCCCGATTCGCCAACGCCGTCGAGGCGATCGTGCTCAACATGACCTACCGCGCCAAGCGCTCCAGCCTGGATTCCGAACTACGGCACGTGTCCCCGGAGAACCGGCGCACCTACGCGGCAACCCGGAAACGGCTCGAGCTCAACGTGTCCGACCTCGTCCGTGACGGCGTGGAGCAGAAGGTGTTCGACGTCGACGACATCGAGGAAACCGTGCGCGCGCTGCTCGGCATGTGCCAGTCCATCGCCCGCTGGTACCAGATCGACGGGCCACTGACGCCGGACGAGGTCGCCGACCGCTACCGAAACATCGCGCTGCGCATCGTCGGATACCGCAGCCCCGCCTGATCCCAGGAGAACCCCTGTGCTGTCCACCGCCTTCACCGAGACCTTCGGAGTCCGCCACCCCATCGTGCAGGGTGGCATGCAATGGGTCGGCCGCGCGGAACTGGTCGCCGCCGTCGCCAACGCGGGCGCGCTCGGCATGATCACCGCGCTGACCCAGCCGACGCCCGAGGATCTCGCGAAGGAGATCGCCCGCACCCGCGAGCTCACCGACCAGCCGTTCGGCGTGAACCTGACGATCCTGCCGGCGATCACCCCGCCGCCCTACGACGAATACCGCCAGGTCATCATCGAATCCGGCATCAAGATCGTCGAGACGGCCGGCTCCAACCCGGCGCCGCACCTGCCCGACTTCCACGCCGCCGGCGTGAAGGTCCTGCACAAGTGCACCAGTGTCCGGCACGCGGTCAAAGCGCAGGAGACCGGCGTCGACGGCATCAGCATCGACGGTTTCGAATGCGCCGGTCACCCCGGTGAGGACGACGTTCCCGGTCTCGTTCTCATCGCCGCCGCGGCCGAGAAGATCACCATCCCGATGATCGCCTCCGGCGGATTCGGCGACGGCCGTGGCCTCGTCGCGGCACTCGCGCTCGGCGCCGACGGCATCAACATGGGCACCCGCTTCCTGTGCACCGAGGAATCGCCGATCCACCGGAACATCAAGGAAGCCATCGTCGCGGCGAACGAAACCGACACGGAACTGATCTTCCGGCCGCTGCGCAACACCGCGCGCGTCGCGAGCAACACCGTCAGCCGCGAGGTCGTCGAGATCCTGAATCGCGGAGGGAAATTCGAGGACGTGCGCGAACTGGTCGCCGGTGCCCGCGGCCGCCTCGTGTACGAGAACGGTGATCCCGAGGCGGGTATCTGGACCGTCGGAACGGTCCAGGGCATCATCCACGACATCCCCACGGCCGGGGAGCTCGTCGAGCGCATCGTCGCCGAGGCCGAAGCACTGATCTCCGAGCGTCTCGCGGGCATGATGGCGCGCGTGAACGCCTGACCACAGAAAGTTTGGGGGACACCATGAAACGCACACTGTTCGAAGCCGACCACGAGGCGTACCGGGAGACCGTGCGCGAGTTCCTCGCCCGCGAGGTCGTGCCGAACTACGAACGCTGGGAAGAAGAGCGGCTCATCGATCGCAACGTCTACCTGGAGGCCGGTAAGTCCGGGATCCTGGGTCTCGGTGTGCCGGAGGAATTCGGTGGCTCCGGCGTCACCGACTTCCGGTTCCGGCACGTCGTCCAGGAGGAGGTCGCGCGCACCGGCACCACGTCCTTCGGCGCGACTCTCGCGTTGCAGGACGACATCGTCGTTCCCTACATCCTGCATCTCGGTACCGAGGAGCAGAAGGCCCGCTGGCTGCCGCGCATGGCGGCCGGTGAGGTGATCGGCGCGATCGCGATGACCGAACCGGGCGCCGGATCGGACCTGCAGGGCGTCAAGACCACGGCCGTGCGCGACGGTGACGAATGGGTCATCAACGGCCAGAAGACGTTCATCACCAACGGTATCCACTCCGATCTGGTGATCGTCGTGTGCCGGACGGATCCGGGCGCCGGAGCGAAGGGATTCTCGCTCATCGTCGTCGAGCGCGACACCCCCGGATTCAGCCGTGGACGCAAGCTGCACAAGGTCGGTCTCGCGGCCCAGGACACCGCCGAGCTCGTCTTCGAGGACGCGCGGGTGCCGGCCGAGAACCTCCTCGGTGGCGAGGGGCGCGGGTTCTTCCACCTCATGGAGAACCTGCCGCTCGAGCGGATCGGCATCGCCGTCTCCGCGATCACGTCGGCCCGCGCCGCGTACGAGTGGACAAAGCGGTATGCGTTCGAGCGCAAGGCATTCGGCAAGCCGATCGGCGATCTGCAGAACACCCGCTTCGTGCTCGCCGAGATGCTCACCGAGATCGAGGTCACCGAGTCGCACATCGACCGGTGCGTGCTCGCCCTCAACGCCGGCGAGCTCACGGCGGTGGATGCGTCGAAGGCCAAGTGGTGGGCGACCGAGCTGCAGAAGCGGGTCGTCGACCGCGGCGTGCAGCTGCACGGTGGCTACGGCTACATGATGGAGTACCCGATCGCGCGCGCCTACGTCGATGCCCGCATCCAGACGATCTACGGTGGCACCACCGAGATCATGAAGGAGATCATCGGCCGCGACATCGCGTCCGAATTCGCCTGATCCCCTCGGATGATGGGAGCCCCGGATCGAAGGGTTCCCATCACCCTCACGTGAGGAGTGAGCATGTTCGACCTGACGGGTAAGCGTGCGCTGGTCACCGGCGGATCCGCCGGTATCGGTCTGGGGATGGCCCGCGGGCTCGCCCGTGCCGGCGCGGATGTCGCGTTGTGGGGCCGCAGCCCCGGCAGGCTCGAGGCCGCGGCGTCGGGTCTCGCGGAATTCGGTGGCCGGATCGTCACCCGTTCGGTGGACGTCGCCGACGAACAGGCGGTCGTCGACGCGACCGCCGCCACCGTCGAGGAACTCGGCGGGCTGGACGTGGTCGTCGTCAACGCCGGAATCGCTGTGCCGCTGGCCAAGTTCGTCGACTCGACAACCGAGAACTATCGCAAGGTGATGGATACCAATCTCGACGGCGCGTACTTCACGCTGCGTGAGACCACCAAGCACCTGGTCGCCCAGGGGACCGGCGGATCGGTGATCGTCACGTCGAGTCTCGGCGCGCACGAGGGCGCGGGTCGCAACCAGGCCTACGGTGCGTCCAAGGCCGGGGCCCTCGCCCTTGCCAACGGATGCGCGGTCGAGTTGGCGCGCTACGGCATTCGCGTCAACAGTGTCCTGCCGGGCTGGGTCGCGACGGACATGACCGGGCCGCTGCAGGAGTCCGAGATCTTCAACTCCCACGTCATCTCCCGGGTGCCGTTGGGGCGCTGGGCGACCCCCGAGGACTTCGAGGGCATCGCCGTGTATCTCGCGAGCGACGCATCCGGATTCCAGACGGGCAGTTCGACGTTGATCGACGGCGGATACAGCATCTTCTGACAGGGCGGATCGGGCGGGGATTCAGCCCTGCCCGATCCGTTCGAGGGCGCGGCGGAACAGGCTCAGCGTCGTCGCATGCAACCGCTGCCCGACCTCGACCTCGGCCTTGCCCGCGCAGGCCCGCGCGTAGGTGCCCTCGAGGATGATGCCGAGTTTGAAACACGCCAGCACGACATACCAGTCGAGGGCGGACAGATCCCGATCGGATTGCGCCGCATAACGTTCGACGAGCTCGTCGCGGGTGGTGAGACTGCCCGCGTCGCCGAGGGCACCGCCGATCGTGCTGTCGTCGTTGCCGTGCTCCGGCCAGGTCGCGAGGAGCCAGCCGAGGTCGAGCAGCGGGTCGCCGATCGTGCACATCTCCCAGTCGAGGATCGCCGCGACCTCCGGTGACGACGGCGAGAACATCACATTCCCGATGTGGTAGTCGCCGTGCAGGATTCCCGGCGTCCACCGCTGCGGCACCGACCGTGCCAGCCAGTCCGCGATCGCGTCGACACCCGGCAGCGGCTCACCCGGATATCCGTCGAGCGCGGTGTAGGACTCGAGCTCGCGCAGCCACCGGGGCACCTGCCTTTCGACGAAACCCTCCGGGTGCCCGAAATCGCCCAGGCCGATGGCGGTGTGGTCGACGGACGCGAGGGTCGCGAGGGCGTCGATCATCGACAGGCCCATCCGGTGCCGGATCTCCGGATCGGAGGCATGTGGTTCGGGTAGCGCCACGAAGGCGTTGAAGCCGTCGACCGGTTCGACGAGGTAGAACGCGGCACCGGGCCAGATGTCCTCCTCCGGGCACGCCGCGATCAGACGCGGATGCGGAACGGCGGTGCCGGACAGTGCGTCCAGTATCCGCATCTCCCGGCGCAGCACGTCGTTCGTGCGCGGCCGCAGGTGGCGAGGGCCGCGCCGCACCACGAACGAGCGGTCGCCGCGGGTGAATCGCACCATCAGGTTCTGGGTTCCGCCGGTCAGTTGCTCGAGGTCGGTGACCGGACCGGGTCCGAAGCCGCGGGCGCTCATCCAGTCGTCGAGCGCGGTGATTTCGTCCCCGGCAAGTGGCGAATCGGTCGTGGTGTCGCTCATCGCCGTGACCTTAGCGGCCGCCGTGCGCCACGTGGTGGGAAAAAGCGGGCGGACCCATTGCGCGGGCAAAGGTCTTCGGTAATTGTTGGGTGAACCGGTGACACCGGACACGCTCTCTCCGAAAAGGATGCACATGTCACTCACTGCCCTGCTGGAACTCGAGTTCAAGCCCGACGCCCTCGACGACGCGAAGAAGGTCATGGAGCGGGTGCTCGGCGAGACGCGCGAATTCGACGGCTGCCTCGGTATCGAGATCCTGGTCGACAAGGGCAACGAGGCCCGCTGGGTCATCGTCGAGAAGTGGCAGTCGGAGGAGCACGACACCGCCTATCGCAAGTTCCGCGCCGGCCCCGGTGCGATCACCGATCTCGGTCCGCTGCTGGCCGGCGCGCCGAAACTCACGCACTACAACGAACTCTGACGCAGCCGGCCCCCTGACGGACCGGGGGCGTGGGGCGTTTCCGTCCCACGCCCCCGGTTGTCCTAGAGGGTGAGGCGCGCGCGAGCGTCGGCGTATTCGGTGCGGAAGCGGGCGACGACATCCGCGACGGACGTGACGGCCTCGATCGATCCGACGCCGTGCCCGGCACCCCAGATGTCCCGCCATGCCTTCGGACCGGGCGCGCCGCCGTCCGTGGCGGTCTCGGCCCCCAGGTTCATCTTCGAGGGATCCGAGGTCTCGAGGTTGTCCGGGTCCATGCCCGCCGCGGCGATGCTGCCGCGCAGGTAGTTGGCGTGAACGCCGCTGAACAGGTTCGTGTAGACGATGTCGGACGCGGTCGAATCGACCAGCATCTGCTTGTAGGCGTCCGACGCGTTGGCCTCGGTGGTCGCGATGAATGCCGAGCCGACGTAGGCGAGGTCGGCGCCGGCGGCCTGCGCGGCCAGGATCGAGTTGCCGTGCGCGATCGACCCGGACAGCAGCAGCGGACCGTCGAACCAGGTGCGGATCTCCTGGATCAGCGCGAACGGCGACTGGGTGCCGGCGTGACCGCCTGCCCCGGCGGCGACCGCGATCAGGCCGTCCGCGCCCTTCTCGATCGCCTTCTTCGCGAACCGGTTGTCGATGACGTCGTGCAGCACGATGCCGCCGTAGGAGTGCACGGCGTCGTTGACGTCCTGCCGGGCGCCGAGCGAGGTGATGACGATCGGCACCTCGAACTCGACGACGGTCGCGAGGTCCTCGGCGAGCCGGTCGTTCGACTTGTGGACGATGAGGTTCACCGCGAACGGGGCCGCCGGCGAATCGGGGTTGTTGGCGTCGTGCTTGGCCAGTTCCTCGGTGATCCGCGTCAGCCATTCGCGCAGCTGCGACTGCGGACGGGCGTTGAGCGTCGGGAACGAGCCGACGATCCCCGCCGTGCACTGGGCGATCACCAGGTCCGGGTTGGACACGATGAACATCGGCGACGCGACGACGGGCAGACGCAGGCGGTCGCGAAGGACGGGCGGCAGACTCATCGATTTCTCCTGAGGGTCGAGGGGGTCAGGCTTGGCCGAGTTGGGCGGCCATGCGGGGGATCAGCGCCTGCAGGCCCTTGATCGGGCGGACCATGACCGTGAAGCGGGTGATGCGGTCCTGTTCGTCCCACTCGATCATGTCCACCCCGTTGACGTGGACCCCGTCGAGTTCGGCGACGAACTCGAGCACCGCCGAGTTCGGGGCGTACCACTCGCCGACGAAGTGGAATCCGGTGTCGTCGCCGAACACGGTCACCGCCGCCCGGAGGTAGGCGAGCGTCGCGGCCTTGCCTTCCTGCGGGGTGAAGACGACGGGAGACCGGAAGACGGCGTCGTCGGCGATCAGCGTCTCGAGCTCGGTGAGGTCCTTCGTCTCGGTCACACGGTGCCAACGTTCGACAACAACAGGGCGCTCGGTGTTCGTCACGGTGGTCGCCTCTCGGTCGCGGGATGCTGCCGAGCGTAGGGCCCGCACCGTTAAACAGTCAATGGTGACCGTTCATGAGGGCCGCGGGAAGCGGGTCGATGGTCGGTCCCCGAAGGGCCGTTCGCGAGTGCAGCCCGAGGGGCCGCAGACCCGACAATGTAAGGTCCTACGACATGGGTGACATTCTCGAAATCGTGGGCGTGGCTGTGGTGATCATCGTGGTGCTGCAGGTGATCCTCGGGTCGCTGGCACTGCTGTGGATCTCGACGGTCAACCCGCACTTCATGCAGCGCAACAAGTGACGCGCTGAGCTCGTAGAACAACAGGGCTCGTAGAACAGAGCTCGTAGAACAGCAGGCTCGTAAGAACGCGCGCTGGGGCGGCCGGTTCGGTCAGCCCCAGCCCAGTTCGTGGAGGCGGTCCTCCTCGATTCCGAAGTAGTGCGCTATCTCGTGGATCACGGTGACCGCCACTTCGTGCACCACATCTTCCTCGGACTCGCAGATGTCGAGGATCGCGTCCCGGTAGACGGTGATCGTGTCCGGCAGCGACCCCGCATAGTGTGAGTCGCGTTCCGTCAGCGCAATCCCGTGGTAGAGGCCCAGCAGGTCCGGCTCCTCGTCGTGCCGCGCATCCACGAGCACCACCACATTGTCGATCGCCTCGGCGAGCTGCTGCGGAATCAGATCCAACGCCTCGGAGACCAGTTCCTCGAAGCGTTCCTCGTCCATCCGGACACTCATCGCGTGCCGCCCGGGAGCGGAGCCGCGCCCGGCAGCGGGGTCGGCAGCGACCGTCCCTCGGGCACCGGCGGCGGCGGGACCGGTGGCTGGCCGTCGATCAGGATGTCGCCCTTCGCCGAACCGGTGATCGACGCGAAGCCACCCCCGTCGACCTGCTTGCCGACCGAGCAGTTCACCTTGCGGCTGCCCGCGAGCCAGCTGTCGAAGTCCAGGTTGTCCCAGAACAGCGTCAGCGTCTTGTTGCGCAGTGCCTCCGGATCGCCCAGGTAGGCGTTGGTGGCCTCGGTGCACGTCGCCTCGAGGTACTTGTCCTGGTCCTCCGTGCTCGGCACCCCGCCGGGGAACTGGGACGACATGTCCACCACCGCGGCGACCTCGAACGCGTGCGGTTGTGCGCAGTCCACCGGATCGGCGGGCACCCCGTTGTTGATGCCGATGCACGTGCCGACCTCCCACGCACGGGACTGGTCCTGATCGGCGACGCGGCCCTCGATCGGCAGCAGATTGCCGGTCGTCGAGGAGAACTGCAGCCCGCATCGCAGGGTGCGTTCGCCGGCTTCCCAGCCCGCTTCACCCGGATTGATGAGGCCGACGCTGAACTTGCCGTGCGGATCGAAACGACCCTGCAGGTAATCCATGGCGGCGGGCGCGCAATGTTCGTCGCGCAACTCCGTGAACCGCAGGACCGACGGGAATCGCGAGCCCGGACCCCACTCCGCGCCCGGGAACACGCTCAGATCGATGTCCTCGACCACCTCGAACAGGTGGGTCTGCTCGCAGTCGACCTTCTCCAGGTCGCTGGCGTCGATCGCCGACCAGGTCAGACAGTCCCCGGCGACCGCGGTACCGAATGCTTCCCCGGCCACCGCCCCGGTCGTGCGCAGCGCGCCGCCTGCGGGGGTCTCGTCGTCGGAGTCGCCGAACCCGGCGAACACGGCAGTCGCGACGGCGGCGAGAACCGCACCCGCGGCGACCAGTATCAACGCGCGACGGGTCAGCTTCGCGGACGGCGGACGCCGCGTGGACTGCTGTTCTTTCTCCTCGGCCATCGTCATCCATCATGCCTGGCGCCGGTGTGGGGAGTAATTTCGGTGTTCGTGACGGACGATCCGATCGATCCCGAAGTCCAGGAAATCGCCCAGCGGATGTTCGACGCGGCGCGGGCCGGTGACGCGGACACGCTCGCCGCCTTTCTCGATGCGGGCGGCCCGGTGAATCTCACCAACGGCACCGGCGACACCCTGCTCATGCTCGCCGCCTACCACGCGCATCCCGGGGCCGTGAATCTCCTGATCGAGCGGGGTGCCGACGTCGACCGGCTCAACGATCGCGGGCAGTCGCCCCTCGCGGGCGCGGTGTTCAAAGGGGCGGAAGAGGTGGTGCGGGCGCTCGTGACGGCCGGTGCGGACCCCTACGTCGGCTATCCCACCGCGGACGATGCCGCGCGGATGTTCGGGAGGGACGACTACCTGCAACTCTGGCACCGGTAGGCTTCCCTCTCGTGATCGACCTCAAGTTCCTCCGCGAGAATCCCGATGCCGTCCGTGCTTCGCAGCGCACCCGAGGTGAGGACCCCGGTCTCGTCGACGCCCTGCTCGAGGCCGACGAAGCCCGCCGCGCCGCGGTGCTCGCCGGCGACAACATCCGAGCCGAGCAGAAGGCGCTGGGCAAGAAGGTCGGCCAGGCGTCCCCCGAGGAACGCCCCGCCCTGCTCGCCGGGGCGAAGGAACTCGCCGCGAAGGTCAAGGAACTCGAGGCCCAGCAGCACGCCGCGCAGGAAGCCCTCGACCGCGCGCACCTGGCGATCTCCAACATCGTGCAGGAGGGCGCCCCGGCCGGTGGCGAGGACGACTTCGTCACCCTCGAGACCGTCGGGGAACTGCCCACCTTCGACTTCGAGCCGAAGGACCACCTGACGCTCGGTGAGTCGCTGGGCCTGATCGACATGGAACGCGGCGCGAAGGTGTCCGGCGCGCGCTTCTACTTCCTCACCGGCTACGGCGCGCTGCTGCAGCTCGGCATGCTGCAGCTCGCCGCGCAGAAGGCCACCGCCAACGGCTTCACGATGATGATCCCGCCGGTGCTCGTGCGTCCCGAGATCATGCAGGGAACCGGGTTCCTCGGCCAGCACGCCGACGAGGTGTACCACCTCGAAGAGGACGACCTGTACCTCGTCGGCACCTCCGAGGTGCCTCTCGCCGGCTACCACTCGGGCGAGATCCTCGACCTGTCCGCGGGCCCGAAGCGGTACGCCGGCTGGTCGTCGTGCTTCCGCCGCGAAGCGGGCAGCTACGGCAAGGACACCCGCGGCATCATCCGCGTCCACCAGTTCGACAAGGTGGAGATGTTCGTCTACTGCAAGCCCGAGGACGCGACCGACGAGCATCAGCGCCTGCTGGCATGGGAACGCGAGATGCTCGCCGCGATCGACGTGCCCTACCGCGTCATCGACGTCGCCGGCGGCGACCTCGGCTCGTCCGCCGCCCGCAAGTTCGACTGCGAGGCGTGGGTGCCGACGCAGGAGCGCTACCGCGAACTGTCGTCGACGTCGAACTGCACGACCTTCCAGGCCCGCCGCCTCGGTGTCCGGTACCGGGACGAGAACGGCAAGCCGCAGATCGCCGCGACCCTCAACGGCACCCTCGCCACCACGCGCTGGCTCGTCGCGATCCTCGAGAACCACCAGCAGGCCGACGGCTCCGTGAAGGTGCCCGCCGCGCTCGTTCCGTTCGTCGGCCGTGAGGTGCTCGAGCCGATCCGGTGAGGTCGCGCGGGCGGCCGTGACGGCCGCCTTCGGCGAGCTGACGTGTCGGCCGCCCTCGGCGAGCTGACGTGTCGGCCGCCTTCGGCGAGCGAATGTATCCCTCGTCTCCTTCAACCGACCGGGTGTACCGCTCGCTCGTCCGAGAGGGAGGTGCGAACTGGGGTGTGCCTCTCCGGGTCAGCCCAGGATCATGCAGGTCGTCGAACCGGTCGCCACGAGCCTGCCCTGCTCGTCACGGGCCTCGCCGCGCGACGTCGAGGTCCGGCGTCCCGAATGCTCGCAGAAGCCCTGCACCCGGATGATGTGTCCGGGCTGCACCGCCCGCAGGTAGCGCACCTGCAGGTCGAGGGTGGTGTAGCCGACGCTCGGGGCGAGGGTGCTCGCCACGGCGAAGCCCATCGCGGTGTCGAACAGTGTCGCGACGACCCCGCCGTGCACGCTGCCCACGGCGTTGCAGTGGAACTCCTGCACCTCCAGCGTCACCTCGGCGAATCCCTCGCGCGCATCCGTGACCGTGAAGCCGAGCGTGCGCGAGGTGGGGTGGTGCGGGATGCTGCCGTCGATGAGTCCGCGCAGGAAGTCGAGGCCGTGCATGTCACGGTTGGCAGCCGAGGTGGGGGCGGGGTCGTCCCACGTGTAGGTACGTTTGCGATCGGTCACAACGTCGACCGTAAAGCAGTGGACCGCAAATCACTGGATGAGGCGGCGCCGAGGTGGGACGATTCTGTGCATGTCCCGTCGATGTTGACTTGCACCGACCACATCGCTGACCGTCCGCGCCGTCGCGTACTCCGCGACGCGCGAACTGGTGCCGCTCTACGGCGTGTACGGCCTGCTGTTCGAGGACAACGGCCTCTCGACGGCACAGATCTCCTCCCTGTTCGCGGTGTGGTCGATCGCGGCGTTCGTGACCGAGGTGCCGTCCGGGGCGTGGGCCGACATCGTGCCGCGCCGGACCCTGCTGTTCGGTAGCGCGGTCCTTCTCACCGCGTCGTTTTCCCTGTGGATGCTGGTGCCGAGCTACTGGGGTTTCGCGGCCGGCTTCGCGTTGTGGGGGCTGGCCGAGTCCATGAAATCCGGCACGTTCGAGGCGTTGCTGTACGAGGAACTGGCGGCACTCGGCGCGCGGGACCGGTACGCGACCGTCCAGGGGTACGTGAACTCCGCCGAGGTGACGAGCGTGTTCATCGCGACCGCGTCGGCCGGTCCGCTCTACGCCCTCGGCGGCTACGCCCTCGTCGGGTGGGTTTCGATCGCGATCACCGTCGTCGACGGCCTGCTGGTGTTCACGCTTCCGGCGGCACCCAAGACGGTTCGGGTGGACAGCACCGAGCCTGCACCGGACGGTGACACCTTCGTCGCACGCTACGTCGGGGTACTGCGCGCCGGGACGCACGAGGTCCGCACCGGCCGGGTCGTCCGGCGGGCGGTGCTGCTCACGGCAGTGCTGATGTCGTTCCTGGCGCTCGAGGAGTACTTCGCCCTGCTCGCCCGGGACGGTGGTGCGTCGACCGCGCAGGCGCCGCTGCTGGTGGCGATCACGGTCGTCGGGCAGATCGTCGGTGCCGCGGTCGCCGGACGGACCGCCGTCATGACCGGGCGGACGATGGCTGTCGTGCTGTGTGCGGCCGCGGCGCTGATCGCGGTCGGCGCCGTCGCCGGGGGAGTCGCGGGATTCGTCGCGATCGGCATCGGGTACGGCGCCCTGCACAACACGGGGATCGTCGCCGAGGTGCGGATGCAGGACACGATGTCCGGATCGGCCCGTGCGACCGTCACGTCGGTGGCCGGTCTGACCAGCGAGGTCGCGTCGCTCGCCCTGTTCGCGGGCTTCGCCGTGGGATCGGCGTGGCTGTCGCTGTCGATCCTCGTCGCCGCGGTCGCGGTGCCGGTGCTGCTGACCGCGGTCGCGGCACCGCGCATGCTGCCCCGCCGCCCCCGCCCCACCGGATGACGGGGCAGAGGCGGGACAGGATCAGAGCTTGGTGCAGCGCAGCTCGTGGCCCTTGGAGGTCTTGCAGCGGCCCGTCTCGAGGTCCCACTGCCAGCCGTGCAGGTTGCAGGTCAGAGTGGTGCCGTCGACGACACCGAACTTCGACAGGTCGGCCTTCAGATGCGGGCAACGACGCTGGACCTCGTAGCCACCGATCTCGATCGACGCGGAATCGTCGTGCGCCTCGGCGAACCAGCCGTCCGCGTACGCGATGCGCTCGTCGGTCAGGCACTTGAAGAACGTGTAGAGGAACTCGTTGTAGCCGCCGACGCGCCATGCCGTGAACCGGGTGGACAGGAAGATGGTGTTGACCCAGTCCGGCTCGTCGTCGCGCAGCACCGTGCGCACGAGTTCCGGCGCGATGCGGAAGCCGTAGCGGTACTTGCCCTCGCCCTCGATCGGTTCGCGGACGACCCGCTTCGGGAAGTCGAGCACGACGGTCTCGTCACCCATCACGAGCCCGACCGGGTAACCGATGCCGTCGCAGATCAGATCGGACTGCGCCATGATCGGCTCGAACTTCGCCTTGAGCGCGTCGAGCAGCGGCTCGCCCTCGGCCGGCGCCCACGTCGCCTTCTCGGCCGCGATGATCGGCGCGAACCGCTGCGCCATCTCCTCGATGTATGCGGCCTTGTCGGTGAAGATCCGATCGACCTGCTCGTCCGGGATCGGATGCGTGAGGGTCATCCGATCGCTGCCGGTCAGATCCACGACCGAACCCGGAATCATCAGCAGGCCGCCGTCGCGGCCGTGGATCCGCAGCTGCTCGAGGAACACCTGCTGGTCCGGGAAGATGTTGCCGACGTCGCCGTGGTCGTCGTTGAGGTCGCGGAGTTCGGGATCGAGGAACACCGGCGGGCCCGCGGACGGCACGATCCACGTCGCCCCGACCTGCTCGATGTAGGAGCGGCAGCGGTCCATGCCGCGCTGGCGCTTCTGCTTGCCGAAGTTGCGCTTCGTGCCGGCCGGGATGTCGTAGACCATCGGGTACCAGATGGCACCCGAGTACTGCAGCAGGTGGATGTCGATGTGACCGAACGCCTCGAGCATCGGATCCATGTCGATGGGCCGCGCGTCGTTCATGTTGAAGACGGTCGTCGTGCCGTCGGACACCACGAGACCGGAGTCGCCGATCGGGCCGTCGGCGGGCGCGCGCAGCGCGATGATCATGACGTCCAGCGAACCCTTGGGGCCCGTCACGGTGTGCTTGACGGAGTCGGTGGTTTCGAAGAACTTCGTGAAACCGAGGGCCTCGAGCTCACGCTTCAGGTCCGGGACGGGGTAGTCCGGCAGCAGCACGGTCGCGTCCTTGTTGACGTGCTTGCTCAGCGTGCCCGGGTCGAAGTGGTCCTTGTGCAGGTGCGAAACGTACAGGTAGTCGACGTCGCCGAGGGCGTCCCAGTCGAGCTGCGTGTTGTCCGGGAAAGGCACCCACGACGCGAAGTACGCGGGGTTGACCCACGGGTCGCACAGGATCGATCCCGCCTCGGTCTGGATATGGAACCCGGCGTGTCCGACGCTGGTGATCTGCACTACGTTGCCCTCCTGAACTGGCGACCGGCGTGCCTACCAGGGTAGGCGGCGCCGTTCGGCTCACTTCGGCCAGGCAGTTCGGCACTGCCCCGGGCGGGGTCGATTCTGGTGCCGTGGCCGGTGCAGATCCGACGGTTCCGGCTACTCTGGCCGTCGTGGAACCCTTCTACCGGACCATCATCGGCGTGGCACGCACGCTCTTCGCTGCGCAGGGCCTGAAGTTCACCATCACCGGGGAGGAACACATCCCGGCGACCGGCGGCGCGGTCATCGCGATGAACCACACCGGGTACATGGACTTCACCTACGCGGGCATCCCGGCGCGCGCCACCAAGCGGTACATCCGCTTCATGGCGAAGAAGGAGGTCTTCGACAACAAGATCTCCGGCCCGATGATGCGCGCGATGAAGCACATCCCCGTCGACCGCGGCGACGCAGGCGAGTCCTATCGCCGCGCGGTTGAGGCGCTGCGCTCCGGGGAACTCGTCGGCGTGTTCCCCGAGGAGACGATCAGCCGTAGCTTCGAGCTGAAGGACTTCCGGTCCGGTGCCGCGCGCATGGCGCTCGAGGCGGGCGTGCCGATCGTGCCGATGATCATCTGGGGCTCGCAGCGCGTGTGGACGAAGGGGCATCCCAAGCGTCTGGGCCGCACCAACACGCCGATCGTCATCAAGGTCGGCGCCCCCGTCGTCCCGCACGAACCGGCTTCGGAGACCACCGCGGAACTGCACGCGGTGATGGAGAAGATGCTGCACGAGGTGCAGCAGGGCTACGCGCACGAGCCGGGTGCCTACTGGGTGCCGCGCCGGCTCGGCGGATCGGCGCCCGGTCGCGAGGAGGCCGACGCCGAGGACGCGCGCGTCGCCGCGGAACGTCGCGCCCGCAAGGAACGCGAACGCGCCGAACGGGAAGGCCGCGCGGCCGGACCGGGCATCGACTCCGGGACTCCGGGACAGTGACTCGGTGAGTTCTCCCGTTCCCAGCCTCGTCGCCACCGATGTCGACGGCACCCTGATCGACGACGCGAACCGCGTGTCGGAGCGGACCCGTGCCGCCGTGCACGCGGTCGTGGAGTCGGGGACACCGTTCGTACTGGCCACGGGCAGGCCGCCGCGGTGGATTCCTCCGGTCGTCGAGGAACTCGGATACGCCCCGCTGTCGGTGTGCGCGAACGGCGCGGTGATCTACGACAGTGCGACCGACCGCGTTCTGCACACGACGCTGCTGTCCGCCGACGAGCTGGCGTGGATCGCGGACGTCGCCCGCCTCGCGCTACCGGGCGCCGGACTGGCCGCCGAGCGGGTCGCGGCGAGCGCTCACGACGCGGCGAGCCCCCAGTTCGTCAGTGCCCCGGGTTACGAACATGCGTGGTTGAACCCGGACAACACCGAGCTCGCCGAGCACGAGGTGATCGCCGAGCCCGCCATCAAGCTGCTCATCCGGATGGCGACGGCGACGAGCCGGGAGATGGCCGACGCGCTCGTGCCCGCGCTCGCCGGCCTTGTCGACGTGACCTATTCGACGGACAACGGTCTGATCGAGATCTCGGCGTCGGGCGTGACGAAGGCGTCGGGTCTCCGGGCGGCGGCAGAGCTGCTCGGGGTGCCCGAAGACGGCATCGTGGCGTTCGGGGACATGCCCAACGACATTCCGATGCTGACGATGGCCCGGTACGGGGTGGCGGTCGAGAACGCCCATCCCGACGCGAAGGCAGCCGCAGACGAAGTGACCGCCACCAACGCCGAGGACGGGGTTGCCCGTGTCCTCGAGCGCTGGTGGCGGCCGTGAGCTTCTTCGCTCAGGGAGCGGGAGCCGGTTCCGGTTCCGGCGCCGGTGCCGCTTCAGGAGCGGGTGCCGGGGCTGCTTCCGGGGCGGGCGCCGCATTCGCGGACGCTGCCTCGACCGGGGGAGCGGTCTGCAGTGACTCCTCGTAGGCGTCGTTGTAGGCGCGCAGCACCTTCGTGACCGCGCCGGTGATCTCGTTGAAGATCAGCGACCCGTTCTCGAAGTCCGAGCGCCAGCCGTCCGGCACCCGGTATTCGTCGCTGATCGGCAGGCCGAGTTCGCCCTCGTCGAGCCCGTACTGCTTCCACGCCTTGTAGATCTCGCCGAGCACCGTCCACACCCCGCCGTTCGGTGAGGTGTAGATCGCCCCGTTGACGAACTCCGCGTGCTCGAACCCGCCCTTCGCCAGAAGGACACCCGTGAGCGCGGCGCCCAGCCGGCCGAGTTCGCCACCCTCGGCGATCCACTTCTGCGCGAGCGGGGAATTGTCGGTCAGCCGCAGCAGCTCCGTGATCAGGTCCTGCGCGTTGTCCGCCGAGCCGGTCGACGGGGCTCCGGCGGAGTTCGGCGGGATCGGGGTCGAGCTGTCACCCGCGAGCACGGCGGTGTCCGGCTCGGATGTCGACGGCGACGGCTTCGACGGCACCGACAGCCCGACTCCGGCCGCCGCGGCGGCGGCGATGTCGCGGATCTTGCTCATCTGGGCGTATCCGGCGTCGCCCGGGCAGCTGGTGCTGCCGACGTCGCGGTGCGCGAAGATGATCGGCAGATCGACCGCGGCTCCCTGCGGGTAGGGCGTGAACGACGTGCCCTCCGAGTACATGGTGGTGCGGCCCTTCGGATCCAGACCGGCCTTCTTCAGTCGCCACCCGAGGAACTTGCCGACTGCGTCCAGCGTCACCTGCGGGGGCGTCACGCTCGAGAAGTCGCCCATCATGGCGATGCCCATGGTGTTCTCGTTGAACCCACCGGCGTGCGCGCCCTGGACCGGACGGTCGAGACCGCCGGCGCGGCCTTCGAAGATCTGCCCGTAGCGGTCGACGATCACGTTGTAGCCGACGTCGCACCAGCCGAGGGTCTGCGCGTGGTACGCGTAGATGGCCCGGACGATCTCGGCGGACTCGGCCTTCGAGTAGTCGTTGCTGCCGGCCGTGTGGTGGACGGTGGCACCGCCGAGGGAGTCGTCGTAGGTGGGTTCGTCGCAGCGCAGCGACTCGTCGGCACCCCACTGGGCGCGGGTGATGACCTTCAGTCCGCTCCCCGCGATGGGCTCGGCGACGTCCGAGAGGTACGCGTCTGCGGCTCCGCTGCCCGGGTTGATGAGCACCGCGGTGACATCGTCGGTGGGCGCGGCGGCAGGTTCCTGCGCGCGCAGCGGACGCGACGACGACGCCGGGACGTATCCGAGCTCGGGGGCCGGATCCTGCGGTGCAGCCACGGGAACTTCGACAGGCGCGGGAACTTCGGCAGGCGCAGGGGCTTCGGCGGGTGCGGGGGCTTCGGCGCCCGCGAGCGTCGGTTCGGGTCCCGGGCGCGGCGTGAGCAGCACCTGCACCGCGCGCGTGAGACCGACGTAGATCGGTTCGGTGCCGCCGCGACTGTCGGCGACGTTGTCCCGCCGGGTCGACTCGATCGGCTCGGTGGCCGTCCACGGGCTCCAGCTGCCGTCCTCGTTCTGTGAGCGGATCAGGGCGTCGGTCGCCGCCACGTCGCGCGCGGCCAGCGCGACCATGCTGAACGGGCTGTCGCGGGTGATCTCCTTGACCGTGGCGCCGATGCGATCGACGAGCCCGGTCGCGTCGGGGTTCGGTGCGGGCGTGATGGCGGGCAGGCCCTCGACGAGTTCCTTGATGCTCAGGTCCGGAAGGTTGAGTCCGGTCAGATCCTGGAGCGGAATGACGACGTCGGGCGCGTTCGCGAGGACGACCTCGGCGATCTGCGGTGCGATCGCGACGATCGCATCCGTCGTCTCGTTCGCGGTGCGGACGTCGGACGTTCCGTCCGTCAGGCCGGACACGGCGAACGGCGTGGCCACCGCAAGGGCTGCGACGGCACCCAGGACGATCGACGGCTTCGGGCGGCGATGCGGCACTGTTGCTCTCCCCTTGTGTGTTCTGCGTTCGTGTTCGGCGTTCCTGTGTCGATTGTTCCGGGCGGGTCTCAACGGACCGAATACTCCGTTACAAGCCCGACTCCCTGAGGCATTTCGGTCTCATTTTGTGCAACTTGTGATTCTCATGTGACTGGTGTGTCTGTTGTTGCCTTGTTCAGTCACTCTTGCAACACTAGTCGCAATAAACCTTAAGCCTCAACCTGAGCTTGAGGATTTGTTTCGAGTCCGATCGTGCGAACTGTCCGTTCGCGCGGCACCCCGGAGTGAGACAACGAGGGAGCGCAGCGCATGTCACGACAGCCGAACCGCCGCAGGGGACGAATCCGCAGAAGTCGCATCATCGTCGGCCGGCCGCTCCGCAGCGGCTGGAAGCCCGCGGTCGCGCGTGCCGCCACGCTCGGCCTCGCACCCGCACTGCTGATCGGTGCCACGGTCGGCGGCATCGTGCACGTGCGGTCCGGCGCACCCGCGGTCGAGCAGGCCGTCTCCGCCGACACCCCGTTCACGTTCACCGGTTACGGCCACGGCCACGGCCGCGGAATGGGCCAGTGGGGTGCCTACGGATACGCGCAGGACGGGTGGACCGCGGAACGGATCGTCGGGCACTACTACGGCGGCACCACGCTCGGCACCGTCGACGTCGGGCCCATTGCCGTGCGACTCGTCGGCCAGGACGACGTGCCCCTCGCGGTGTTCTCCGACGCCGGGCTCGTCGTCGCAGGTCAGCAGGTCGGGCCCGGTGATGCCGCGCACCTGACGCCCACCGCGGACGGCGGTGCCGACGTCGTGGTCACCGCCGGCTGCTCCGGTGAGGTGAGGTGGCAGGGCCGCGCTGATCTGCCCTGGGTCGACCCCGTCGACCTCGGCGAGGACCGGCCGGCGAACGAACACCTCAAGCTGTGCGCCGACGGCACCGCCTATCGCGGCGCCATCGGGGTGGTGCTCGACGGCAACGCCGCCCGCACCGTCAACCGGCTCTCCGTCGAGGACTATCTGCGCGCGGTCGTGCCCGTCGAGTCGCTGCCCGGCTGGGCCGACACCGGCGGCGCCGAGGCGCTGCGGGCCCAGGCCATCGCGGCCCGCTCCTACGCCCTCGCCGAGCAGCGCCACGAGAAGTGGCAGACCTGTGACACGCAGAGCTGCCAGGTCTACGGCGGTTCGGCGAAGGAGGATCCGCGCACCGACGACGCCGTGCGCACCACCCGCGGCATGGTGCTGATGAGGGACGGCCAGGTCGTGCGCACCGAGTTCTCGGCGTCGACCGGCGGCTACAGCGCGGGCGGCGACTTCCCGTCCGTCGAGGACCTCGGCGACAAGGTGGCACCGAACCAGCAGTGGGCCAAGACGCTCACCGCCGGCGAGATCGGCAACGCGTTCGGGGTCGGGGAACTGCAGAACTTCGAGGTGCTGACCCGCAACAACCTCGGTGCCGACGGTGGTCGCGTCACCCGGGTCCGGGTGGTCGGCTCCGACCGCAGCATCGAGACCACCGGCGCCGAAGCCCGCGCCAAGCTGGGGCTGCGGTCCGACTGGTTCACCGTGAACGAGGGCGCGGAATCGACCGTCCCGCCGAGCACCCCGGCCCCCGAAACGGGCCCGGAGGTCGCCATCACGCCGTTCGGCACCGACCAGAGCCCGGCGATCCAGGAGAAGTACAACGAGCTGGGCGGGGTCGCGGGTGAACTCGGTTCTCCCGTCGGGCCCGAGCTGATGCTGCCCGACGAGCGCGGCAAGTTCCAGGTGTTCACCAACGGGGTCATCCTGTGGACACCGGAGTTCGGGGCCCAGGTCTTCGACGCCTCCATCCTGCGGCAGTGGCTGCCGGGAACCGGTAGCGCCGAATAGCACGTAGAGCCACACATCCCGGGGACGAGACGGCCGCCGGCGGGTTCGACCCGCCGGCGGCCGTTTTCGTCGTTGACATTGACGCAACGTCAAGATGCACGCTGGATGTCACGAGGAGGGAACGCCGTGACACAGCGTGAATGGTCCATCCAGGAACTGGCCCGCGCGGCCGGGGTCACCAGCCGAACCCTGCGGCACTACGGCGACGTGGGCGTGCTCCCGCCGACCCGGACCGGGGCGAACGGCATGCGGTTCTACGACCGCGACGCGCTGGTGCAGCTGCAACGCATCCTGCTGCTGCGGGAACTCGGCCTCGGTCTGCCCGCGATCCGCGAGGTGATGGCCGGGCAGGCCGACACCGCCGAGGCGTTGCGCACCCACCTCGAGCTGCTCGAACTCGAGCAGCGTCAACTGGGGCGCCGCATCGAGGCGGTGCGCACGACCATCCGCAAGACGGAGGCAGGTGAGGAACTGATGGCAGAGGAAGTGTTCGACGGTTTCGACCACACGCAGTACCGCGACGAAGTGATCGAACGGTGGGGCCGCGACGCCTACGACAGCAGCGACCGCTGGTGGCGGGAGATGACGGACGAACAGCGTCGCGACTGGATGGCGGTCGCGGCGAGGCTCGGCGCCGACTGGACGGCCGCCGCGCAGGCGGGTCTCGACCCGGCCGGCGAACGCGGACTCGAGCTCGCGCGACGGCACGTCGAGTGGCTCGGATCGATTCCCGGGACGCCGGGCTACGGCCAGGCGGAACCCGATCGCGGCTACGTGCTGGGACTGGCCGAGATGTACGTCGCCGACGAACGGTTCGCGGCGAACTACGGCGGCACCGCCGGAGCCGAATTCGTGCGTGCGGCGCTGCGCGCACTGCTCGCCTGACGTGCGTGTTTCCGGTAGCTGCGGCTACCGGAAACACGCACGAGGGGAGCGGTCGCCTACCCTGGTCTTCCGTGACTGCTGCATCAGCGCCCCAGCCCTCCACCGGTGACTACGACCTGATCGTCGTCGGATCCGGATTTTTCGGACTGACGATCGCCGAGCGCGCCGCAACGCAGCTCGGGAAGCGAGTACTGGTCGTCGAGCGTCGCCACCACCTCGGTGGCAACGCCTATTCGGAGCCCGAACCCGAGACGGGTATCGAGGTCCACAAGTACGGCGCCCACCTGTTCCACACGTCGAACAAGCGGGTCTGGGACTACGTGAACCAGTTCACCGAGTTCACCAACTACCAGCACCGCGTCTTCGCGATGCACAAGGGCCAGGCCTACCAGTTCCCGATGGGTCTGGGTCTGGTCTCGCAGTTCTTCGGCCGCTACTTCACGCCGGACGAGGCCCGCGCCCTGATCAAGGAGCAGTCGGCCGAGATCGACTCGTCGCAGGCGAAGAACCTCGAGGAGAAGGCGATCTCCCTGATCGGCCGTCCCCTCTACGAGGCGTTCGTGCGGGACTACACCGCCAAGCAGTGGCAGACCGACCCGAAGGACCTGCCCGCAGGCAACATCACCCGCCTGCCGGTCCGGTACAACTTCGACAACCGCTACTTCAACGACACCTACGAGGGTCTGCCCGTCGACGGCTACACCGCGTGGCTCGAGAACATGGCGAAGAACGAGCGGATCGAGGTCCGGCTCGACACCGACTGGTTCGAGGTGCGCGACGAGATCCGCGCCGCCAGCCCGGACGCGCCCGTCGTCTACACCGGCCCGCTGGACCGCTACTTCGACTACGCCGAGGGCAAGCTCGGCTGGCGCACCCTCGATTTCGAGACCGAGGTGCTGCTCACCGGCGACTTCCAGGGCACGCCGGTCATGAACTACAACGACGCGGACGTCCCCTACACCCGCATCCACGAGTTCCGGCACTTCCACCCCGAGCGGGACACGTACCCGACGGACAAGACCGTGATCATGCGCGAGTACTCGCGGTTCGCCGGCGACGACGACGAACCGTACTACCCGATCAACACGCCGGAGGACCGCGCGAAGCTCACCGCCTACCGCGACCGCGCCAAGCAGGAGGCCGCACAGAACAACGTGCTGTTCGGCGGCCGCCTGGGTACCTACCAGTACCTGGACATGCACATGGCGATCGCCAGCGCGCTGAGCATGTTCGACAACACCCTCGTCCCGTTCTTCGAATCCGGTGTGCCGGTCTCGGGGGACGCGTCGTGAGCGTGGGGGAACTCGAGGAGAACGTGCAGGGGAACACCGTGAGCCCGGACAATTCGCTCGGCAAGTCGCTGCTGCAGCGCATCATCCTGCCGCGCCCCGGTGAGCCGCTCGACGTGCGCACCCTCTACCTGGAGGAATCGCCGACCAACGCGCGCCGCGCGCACGCCCAGAGCCGGACCACGCTGAACATCGGCGCGGAGTCCGAGGTCTCGCTGTGCACCTACTTCAACGCGTTCCCGGCGAGCTACTGGCGACGCTGGAGCACGCTCGACTCCGTCGTGCTGCGCCTCGAACTGTCCGGGCACGGCCGCGTCGACGTCTACCGCAGCAAGGCCGACTCGAGCCGCATCCACGTGCAGGGCCGCGAGTTCACCGCTGCCGGCGACGCGACGACGATCGTCGAACTCGAGACCGACCTCGGCCCGTTCGAGGACGGCGGCTGGATCTGGTTCGACATCACCACCGACACCGACGTCACGCTCGTCTCCGCCGGCTGGTACGCGCCGGTCGAGGCACCCGGGAAGGCGTCGGTCGCCGTCGGCATCCCGACGTTCAACCGTCCCGCCGACTGCGTGAAGGCGCTGCGGGCGCTCGCGTCGGATCCGCTGGTCATGGACGTCGTCGACGCCGTGATCATCCCCGACCAGGGCACCCGCAAGGTCCGCGACGAGGACGACTTCGCCGAGGCCGCCGCGCCGTTCGGCGACCGGCTGGTCATCCACGACCAGGCCAACCTCGGCGGCTCCGGTGGCTACAGCCGCATCATGTACGAGGCGCTGAAGACCACCGATTCTCCTTACATCCTCTTCATGGACGACGACATCGAGATCGAACCGGACTCGGTGCTGCGCGCGCTGGCCCTGTCGCGGTTCGCGAAGTCCCCGATGCTCGTCGGCGGCCAGATGCTCAATCTGCAGGAGCGCAGTCACCTGCACACGATGGGCGAGGTCGTGAACCGGTCGATCTTCATGTGGTCGGCCGCCCCGAACGTCGAATACGACCACGATTTCGCGACGAAGCCGCTGCGCGACCGGGAGAACTCGAAGCTGCTGCACCGGCGCATCGACGTCGATTTCAACGGCTGGTGGATGTGCATGATCCCGCGCGTCGTCGCGGAGGAGATCGGCCAGCCGCTGCCGCTGTTCATCAAGTGGGACGACGCCGAGTACGGGCTGCGGGCGCGCGCCGCCGGCTATCCGACGGTGACGATGCCCGGTGCCGCGATCTGGCACATGGCGTGGTCCGACAAGGACGACGCGATCGACTGGCAGGCGTACTTCCACCTGCGCAACCGGCTCGTCGTGGCGGCGCTGCACATGCCCGGCGACGGTCGCGGCCTGGTGCTCGACACGGTCAAGGCGACGATCAAGCACCTCGTGTGCCTCGAATACTCGACCGTCGCGATCCAGAACAAGGCCATCGAGGACTTCCTCGCCGGACCGGACCGCCTGTTCGAGCTGCTCCCGACCGCCCTCGGCCAGGTGCACGCGCTGCGGAAGAACTTCTCCGACGCGGTCGTGCTGCCGTCGTCGACGGAGCTGCCGCTGCCGTCGGGTGCCGGGGTGGGCGCGGTCGGTACGCCGCGCGGGCCGATCGGGAAGCTGTCGCGGCTCGCGAAGGGCGTCGTGCACAACCTGCGCCCGGCCGTCGAGGCGCATCACGAGCAGCCCCAGATGAACGTTCCGACGATCGATGCCCGCTGGTTCCTTCTGTCGCAGGTCGACGGTGTGACCGTCACCACCGCGGATGGGCGCGGCGTCGTCTACCGTAAGCGCGACCGAGCGCAGGCCGGGGCACTGTTGTCCGAGGCGCTGCGACTGCGGCGCGAACTGGCACGACGGTTCCCGGAGCTGAAGAAGCAGTACCAGGATGCGGTTCCTGCCCTGACGAGCAAGGAGGAGTGGGAGCGTGTCTTCGCTGTCGAGCAGTGATCGAGCTGCCCGGAAGACCGAAGCCTGGACGACCACCGAGCCGGAGATCCGGATCCTGCAGGCAGTGCAGGCCACGGTCGGTGCCCGGCCGCAGGCGATCGCGATCGCCCGCGGCATGTCGCACTTCGGTGAGCACGCCCTCGGCTGGGCTGCGATCGGTGGTGTCGGCGCCCTCGTCGACCGTCGTCGCCGCCGCCAGTGGGCGGGTGTCGCGGTCGGAGCGGTCGGGGCGCACGCGGCGTCGATCGTGGTCAAGCGCATCGTGCGCCGGCCGCGGCCCGACGATCCGACGGTCGCGGTGAACGTGTCGACGCCGAGCCGGTTGAGCTTCCCGTCGTCGCACGCCACCTCGACAACCGCGGCCGCGGTCCTGCTCGGCCGCCTGACCGGGCTACCCTTGCCCGCGGTACTCGTCCCGCCGATGTTGCTGTCGCGACTCGTCCTCGGTGTGCACTACCCGACGGACGTCCTGGCCGGCGCCGCCCTCGGCGCCGTTTCGGCCGCCGCGGTCGTGCGGGCAGAAAAGAAGTTTGGAGAACGATGAGCGAGGAACCGGCCACCGTCACCCGGCCGCCCCAGAACCTGCCTGCGGGCATCGTCAAGGCCGTCCGGCCGCGCCAGTGGGTCAAGAACGTACTGGTGCTCGCCGCGCCGCTCGCGGCGGGTTCGGCCACCGAACTCGACGTCCTCGGCCCCGTCGCGCTGGCGTTCGTCGTGTTCTGCATGGCGGCTTCGGGCATCTACCTGATCAACGACGCGATGGACGTCGAGGCCGACCGGGCCCACCCGACCAAGCGGTTCCGGCCGATCGCGGCGGGCGTCGTCCCGGTCAACCTGGCGTTCGGGCTGGCGGCGGTGTTGCTGGTCGGGTCGATCGCGCTCTCGTTCCTGGCGAACTGGCAGCTCGCGGTCGTGATGGCCGTGTACATCGGCATCCAGCTCGCATACTGCTTCGGGCTCAAGCACCAGGCCGTGCTCGACATCTGCATCGTGTCGTCCGGCTTCCTCATCCGCGCGATCGCCGGTGGTGTCGCGGCGGGAATCCCGCTGTCGCAGTGGTTCCTGCTGATCATGGCGTTCGGGTCGCTGTTCATGGCGGCCGGTAAGCGGTACGCGGAGCTGCGCCTGGCCAACAAGACCGGCGCGAAGATCCGCAAGTCGCTCGAGTACTACACCGAGACCTACCTGCGGTTCGTGTGGACGCTGTCGGCGACCGCGGTCGTCATCTGCTACGGGCTGTGGGCGTTCGAGCGTGACATGGTGGCCGAGTCGAACTGGTTCGCCATCTCGATGATCCCGTTCGTGATCGCGATCCTGCGGTACGCGGTCGACGTCGACGGCGGCGAGGCTGGGGAGCCGGAGGAAATCGCTCTCGGCGACCGGGTTCTGCAATTGCTCGCGATCGTGTGGATCGTGGTGGTCGGCGGTGCTGTCTACCTCTTCTGACGTCGCTGCAGACGTCGAGTCGTCGGCGCGGCAGGGCGGACCGGCCCACCGCGTCCCCGGTACTCCCGGGTGGGCCCGCCGGATCTTCGCGGCGGGTGTCGTGGTCACCGGCCTGCTCATGTTCTGGGGCGCGTGGGAGCGCCGCTGGATCGCCGACGACGGCCTGATCGTGCTCCGCACGGTGCGGAACCTGCTGGCCGGCAACGGCCCGGTGTTCAACATCGGGGAGCGCGTGGAGGCCAACACGTCCACGTTGTGGACGTACCTGGTCTACGCGTTCGGGTGGTTCACCGGGGCGCGCCTCGAGTACGTGGTGCTCGGGTTGGCTCTGGTCCTGTCGACCGCGGCGGTGGTCGTCGCGATGTTCGGCACGGCCCGGCTCTACCGCTGGCGGCTGCGCGGCGCCGGCGGGACGCTGCTGCTGCTTCCCGCGGGCATGCTCGTCTACATCGCGGTTCCGCCCGCGCGCGACTTCGCGACGTCCGGGCTCGAGAGCTGCCTGGTGATCTTCTGGATCGCGCTGCTGTGGCTGCTCATGGTGCGCTGGTCCACGACCGAGACGCCGGGGACCGCCGGGGTGCTGGGGACGGCGTTCGTCGCCGGTCTCGGACCGCTGGTGCGGCCCGAACTGGCGGTCCTGGCGGTCATCGCGCTGGCGATGCTGTTTCTCGCCGCCGACCAGACGTGGCGCGTGCGCGTCGCGATGGTCGCGGTCGCGGGTGCGGTGCCGGTCGGCTACCAGATCTGGCGCATGGGCTATTACGGCCTGCCCTACCCGAACACCGCCGTCTCGAAGGACGCGGGCGGCGCCAAGTGGGCTCAGGGTTTCGAATACCTGGGCAATCTCGTGAACCCCTATCTGCTGTGGTTCCCGCTGCTTCTGCTGCTGATCGTCGTGGTGGTGATGTTCTCGACGAGCCGCCGGGACGACGTGACCCTCGGTGAGCGCGTGCGCGGCCTCGCGTCCGGCGACGCGCGCACCCTGCTCGCGCGGGGACAGCGGGCGCTGCGCACCCCGACCGCGGTGGTCGTGTTCGTGCTGGGCAGCGGCGTGCTGCTCGCGCTGTACTCGTTGCGCGTCGGCGGCGACTTCATGCACGGGCGGGTGCTGCTGCCGCCGTTGTTCTGTCTTCTGATCCCTGTCGCGGTCGTGCCGTTGCGTCTGCCGGACCGCGACGAGCCGCGCCGGGCGACGACGATCGCCGGTGCGGTCGGGGTGCTGTGGCTCGGCACGGTCTTGTGGTCGGCGTTCGCCGCCGGGACCACGGGCATGACCGAGGGGGCGGTGGTCGGCCGGTCCGGCATCGTCGACGAGCGCGCGTTCTACGCCATGAACACCGGTCACGCGCATCCGATCCGGGCCGAGGACTATCTCGACTACCCGCGGATGCGGGCGATGGTGGAGGCGATCGAGAACACGCCGAACGGTGGGTTGCTGTTGCCGACGCCGTCGTTCGACGCATGGGATGTGGTTCCGCCGCCGGAACCGATCCCGCCGGGCGGGGCGGGGCACACGGTCTTCTTCCTCAATCTGGGGATGACCAGCATGAACACGCCGTTGGACGTGCGGGTGATCGATCAGATGGGGCTGGCCTACCCGCTGGCCGCGCACACCGAACGGCTCGAGGACGGCCGGATCGGGCACGACAAGGTGCTGTATCCGGACTGGGTGATCGCGGATACGGGGATGGTGAACGTGCACCCCTGGCTGCCCGGCTACCTCGACGAGGACTGGGTGGCGCAGGCCGGGGTGGCGCTCACCTGCCCGCAGACCCGGGAGGTGCTCGATTCGTCGCGGGCGGAGCTGACGTGGCCGCTGTTCAAGCGGAATCTGAGCCATGCGTTCGAGTACGCGAAGTATCGGTTCGACCGGGTGCCGAAGTACGAGATCGAGCGGTGTGGCCTGGAGCTTCCCCCGCCGCGCGGGTGAAAAGACGGGTCACTTCTAGATCGTTCGCTTGGGATCCGAGCCCGATCTCGATAGGATCACGCCAAATTACGAGTATATAACGGTCTCAGGGTGGGCGACCGGGCCTCGCGGGCGACTTTCGTTGCGTGAGCAGGGGAGCGGAGGGTTTGTCACAGCTTCCGCAGTCATTTACAGTCTTGACCGCAGTGTGACTTGTGGCGCCGCTCCGCGGCCGCCACCGCCGAAATCCGACGGGGAACGCGTAGGCGTACGCCGCAGATCGAGAAAGTGAGCATTGTTCATGCGTTTAGTCCCGAGGTTGTCGCAGCGCCTCCGCAAGCGTGTGGTCGGCACCGCCGCTGCTGCGCTCGTGCTGCCGGTCGCGGCCGGTGTCGCCGGAACCACCGCAGCACTGGCCGCCCCCGCGCAGTCCGCCCCGATCGCGCACAGCGCGCCGGCCGGCGGCTTCGAGGAGGTCTTCGTCGACTCCGACATGGGCCCGATCAAGGTGCAGATCCAGTGGGCCGCCCGTGGTGGCGACGCCGCGCTGTACCTGCTCGACGGTCTGCGTGCCCGGGACGACGCGAACGCGTGGACGTTCGAGACGAACGCGCTCACCCAGTTCGCCAACGACAACGTCTCGCTCATCATGCCGGTCGGCGGTGAGTCGAGCTTCTACACCGACTGGTACGCCCCGAGCAACCTCAACGGGCAGGACGTCACCTACAAGTGGGAGACCTTCCTGACCGAGCAGCTGCCGGAGTACCTGGCCACGCGCGGTGTCTCGCCGAACAACAACGGCATCCTCGGCCTGTCGATGGGTGGTTCCGCCGCTCTGACGCTGGCCGCCTACCACCGCGACCAGTTCAAGTTCGCGTCGTCGCTGTCGGGCTACCTGAACCTGTCCGCTCCGGGCATGCGTGAGGCCATCCGCGTCGCGATGCTCGACGCCGGTCGCTACAACGTCGACTCGATGTGGGGCCCGCCGTGGAGCCCGGCCTGGCTGCGCAACGACCCGTTCGTCTTCGCGCCGAAGCTCGAGGGTCTGTCGCTGTACATCTCGGCGGCCAGCGGCCTGCCCGGCCAGCACGACAACCCGAAGGGCCTGACCGGCTTCTACAACACCGGTAACGCGATGGGCCTCGAGGCGCTGTCCCTCGTCCAGACCCGCGCGTTCCAGGTGAAGCTGGCCACGCTCGGTATCCCGGCCACGTTCGACTTCCCGGCCCGCGGTACCCACGCGTGGAAGTACTGGGAGGACGAGCTGTGGAAGGCCCGCCCGCAGATCCTCGACGCCCTGAACGCGCACTGACGCTTCAACCGCGCACGTAATCGGCGCACACTGCCGACATCATGCCGCCCGATCTCCCCGCAGGGGACGATCGGGCGGCATGCGTCGTTGTGAACAATTTTCTCACCAGTCACAGCGCGCCGTCACCGATCCTGGGACTTTCCCGTGTACAAACGATCCTCGGACGCAGTGGAAGCGACCTTCGTACACGAAGGGGTTCGACCGGCTCCCGCGAACCGGCCCCGGCAACGCAGGAAGTGAGCGATGCACATGCGAACAGTGATCGGCGGTCCCCGAGTCAAGCGACGCCTCCTGGCCGCACTCGCCGCGACGCTGGTGGCGCCGATGGCGGTGGGACTGACCACCGCCGCGGTCGCATCCGCGGAACCGGCGCGGACCGAGCCCGCCGCGACGCAGGCCCCGGCGTCGGGTGTGAACGTCCGGCGGGTCGACTGGCTCACCGATCGCCGCGTCGCCGTGTGGATCGAATCCCCGTCGATGGGCAACCCGATCCAGGTCCAGCTGCTGCTGGCCCGGGACTGGAACATCCGTCCCGACGCGCGCTTCCCGGTCGTGTACATGCTCGACGGGATGCGCGCCCGCGACGACGAGAACGGCTGGACCCTCGAGACGGACGCCGAGGCGTTCTTCGCGGACAAGAACGTCACCGCCGTGCTGCCCGTCGGCGGCCAGTCCAGCTTCTACGCGGACTGGGTGGACCAGAACAACGGGCAGAACTACAAGTGGGAGACGTTCCTGACCAAGGAACTGCCGCAGGTCCTCGAACGCGACTGGCGGGCCACGAGCACCCGCGGTGTGGTCGGCCTGTCCATGGGTGGCACCGCGGCGATGTTCCTGCCCGCCCGCAATCCCGGCTTCTTCCAGTTCGCGGCGTCCCTGTCGGGCATCCTCACCACCACGACCCTCGGCATGCCCGAGGCCATCAAGTACGCCATGCAGGACGCGGGCGGCTTCGACGTCGATGCCATGTGGGGTCCGGCCGGTAGCGACAACTGGGAGTCACACGACCCCTATCTGCTCGCCGACAAGCTGCGCGGCGTGAGCCTGTACGTCTCCAGCGGCAGCGGCAGCACCGGACCGTACGACCAGCCCTCGGGCGTGCCCGGCGTCAGCACCAACTACGCGGGCATGGGCCTCGAGATCCTGTCGCGGCTGACCTCGCAGGCGTTCGCCACCAAGCTCAACAAGCTCGGAATCCCCGCCCAGGTCGTGTACCGACCGTCCGGCACCCACTCGTGGCCGTACTGGGAGTTCGAGCTGCACCAGCTGTGGCCGCAGCTCGCGAACACGCTCGGGGTTCCGGTGGACAAGCCGTCGTGCTCGGCGGCGGGGTCGATCGGCGACACCGCCGCGGCCAACCCGTGGCTCGGCGACTGCCTCACCGCCGAGTACCCGGTGGCCGGCGGACGCGTGCAGGACTTCCGGTTCGGCCGGGTCTTCGCATCCGACGCGGGCACCTTCCCGGTCGCCGGTGCCATCGGCGGCGCCTACCAGGGCAGCGGCGGTCCGGCGGGACCGCTCGGCTTCCCGAAGACCGGGGAGAACGGCACCCCCGACGGCCGCGGCCGGTTCAACCACTTCCAGCACGGTTCGATCTATTGGACGCCGCAGACCGGCGCCCACGCGATCCGCGGTGTGCTCCTCGACGAATGGGCGCGGCAGGGCTGGGAGGGCGGTCCGCTCGGCTACCCCGTGTTCGACGAGATCGCGACGCCGAACAAGCCGGGTCTGGTCCAGGGCTTCGAGATCGGCTCGCTGTACTGGAGCGAACCCACCGGTGCCCACGCCGTGCAGGGCCTGATCATGGGCAAGTACGCCGAGATGGGTTACGAGAACAGCTGGCTCGGCTTCCCGAAGACCAGCGAGATCCCCGTCAAGGACGGCGGCCGCTTCAACGCGTTCGAGGGCGGCAACATCTACTGGAGCCCGCTGAGCGGTGCCTGGCCGGTGCGCAACGGCCCGATCTTCGACGCCTGGAAGGACGCCGGTTACGAGAACGGCCGGCTGGGCTTCCCGATCAGCGACGAATTCCCGATCGAGGGTGGGGTCCGGCAGAACTTCCAGGGCGGGTTCGTCACCCGGGTCGGTGACGTCACCGCGGTGAGCCCCTAGGCGCGACCCTCCAGGACCGGTCTCGACCGCGCGGTCGTGGACACCTATCGTCGGGCGGTGATCGGAGCGACGGCTTCGGTCACCGCCCGGAGCTCTCTGTAGCCTGGGGCGGGGCCGGCCCGTCCGGCCCCACGACCTTGTTCGCCCGTCAGACCGTTTGCTCACGAAACCGGATGCGAGGACACCACCACATGCCTGCACGGACCCGTTCGCGTTCGACCCGCGTGGTCGGCGCCTGCGTTGCCGCACTGACCGCCGCCGCTGTGCTGGGCGCCTGCGGAAGCGACGATTCCACCGCGACGAGCACCCCGTCGGCGACGACGTCCGCGACGGCCGCGACCACGTCGGCATCCGCGACGGCGACGACGGGCGCCGAGGACACCGCAGCGGAATCTCCCGC
>NZ_JBMBTE010000050.1:0-39221 GCF_048897285.1 Rhodococcus sp. O3 | reverse complement strand
CTCGTCGACGTTCCCGTTCCGGCGCCGCTCGATCCGGCGACCGTCGTCTTGCGCGATCCGCGGGTCGCCGAGGGCAAACGGTTCTGCTGGAAGTGCGGAAAACCGGTGGGCCGCAGCACCGCGTCCGGTCCCGGAGCCTCCTCGGGCACCTGCCCGTCGTGTGGCACGCCGTTCGAGTTCACCCCGAATCTCGCGCCCGGAAATCTCGTCGCCGGGCAGTACGAGGTGAAGGGCTGTCTCGCGCACGGTGGGCTGGGCTGGATCTACCTGGCCGTCGACCGCAACGTCAGCGATCGCTGGGTCGTGCTCAAGGGCCTGCTGCACGCCGGCGACGCCGAGGCGCAGGCGGTCGCGATGGCCGAACGGCAGTTCCTCGCCGAGGTTTCGCACCCGAGCATCGTCCGGATCTACAACTTCGTCGAACATCCGCGGCCGGACGGTGTCCCGATGGGATACATCGTCATGGAGTACGTCGGCGGGCACACCCTGCGCGAGATCCTCGACACCTACACCAAACCGGACCGGATGCCCATCGAGCAGGCCATCGCGTACATACTCGACGTCCTGCCCGCCCTCGGCTATCTGCACGAGATCGGGCTGGTCTACAACGACCTCAAACCCGAGAACATCATGGTCACCGACGAGCAGACCAAACTGATCGACCTCGGGGCGGTCTCGGGCATCGAGGACTACGGCTACCTCTACGGCACTCCGGGCTACCAGGCCCCCGAAATCGTCCGCACCGGGCCGACTCCGGCCACCGACATCTACACCGCGGGCCGGACCCTGGCGGCGCTGACGTTGGATCTGCCCGTCGACAAGGGCCGCTACGTCGACGGGCTGCCCACGGCCGAACAGGCACCGTTGCTCGCCGAGTACGACTCGTTCCATCGATTGCTGTTGCGCGCCACCGATCCCGACCCGGAACGGCGGTTCCGGTCCGCCGACGAGATGGCCGGTCAGCTCACCGGCGTGCTGCGCGAGGTCCTGTCCCAGCAGACGGGCAACGAGCACCCCGGCCTGTCGGCGAAGTTCAGCCGCCAGCGCACCACCTTCGGGACCGACGAGGCCGTCGCGCAGACCGACGTGTTCGTCGACGGCATCGCCCGCGACAAGAACATCTCCGCACGGGATGTGGCCGGGGCCCTTCCGGTTCCGTTGCTCGACCCGAACGATCCCAGCGCGGCCTTGCTCGCCGCTGCCGTGCACAGCGAGCCCCAGCAGACACTCGACGCGCTGCGGCACGCCCGCGACAACGGGCTCGAACGCGTCGTGGGCACCGCCGACGTCTCGTTCTCCCGCGAGATCACCCTCGCCGAGGTCCGCGCCCACCTCGACCTCGGGCACGGGGAACGGGCCGAGGAGATCCTCCGCAATCTCGAACGCGACCTGGGCATGGACTGGCGGATCGACTGGCACGCCGGGATCGCCGCGCTGCTGCTCGGCGAATTCCAGACGGCGTTCGACCGATTCGAACGGGTGCTCGAGGCGCTGCCCGGCGAGACCGCCCCGAAGATCGCCCTGGCCGCGACCGCGGAACTCATTCTCCAGCACTGGGAGAGCGACGATCCGGAGGCGTGGCGGCAGTTCTGTGAGAACTACTACCGGACGGTGTGGCGCACCGACCACAACATCGTCAGTGCCGCGTTCGGACTGGCCCGCCAGCTCGCCGACCGTCACGACCTGACCGGCGCGGTCGCGACCCTCGACCAGGTGCCCGCGACGTCCCGGCACCACAGTGTCGCCAGCATGACGAGCATCCTGATCATGTTGCACGACAGACCGATCGACGACGTGACCGAGGCCGAACTGCGCGAGGCCGCGCACCGTGTCGACGCGCTGCCCGTCGACGAGGGTCGCGCCCTGCAGATGCGCACACTGGTGCTGGGCACGGCTCTCGAGTGGGTGCGCGCCGGCCACGCCTCCCGGAAGTCCCTCGATCCGATCCTCGGGGTCCCGTTCACCGAGAAGGGACTGCGGAAGGGCACCGAGGCGGCGCTGCGGGCGCTGGCGCGCAGCGCACCGGCGCGCACGCACCGCTACACCCTCGTCGACCTGGCGAACGCGATCCGCCCTCGCAGCCTCCTCTGACCGCGGCATCTGTCCACCGAACCCGCGGCCGGTGGATATCCGCGCGCAGCCGACAGCGCGCGGATGTCTTGTCTGTCGGCGGACCCGACGGCCGACCCTACGCGCTCTCCGCGAACGCGGCCGCGGCCCGGGCGATGGCCAGTTCCTCGTTGGTCGGGATCACCAGCACCTCCACCTTCGATTCCGGGGCGGAGATGCGCCGTTCGTCCTCACGCTCGGCCGCATTCTGCTCGGGGTCGACGACGATCCCGAGCCGTTCCAGCCCAGCCAGAGCGTCCAGCCGGACCTCGGCCCTGTGCTCCCCCACCCCGCCGGTGAAGACGATCACATCGACGCCGCCGAGCTCGATCATGTACGCGCCGAGGTACTTCCGCATCCGGTGCACGTACACGTCGTAGGCGAGTTTCGCGTCCGCCGATCCCTCCTCGATCAGCCGGATCAACGCCCGGAAGTCGTTGACACCGCACAGCCCCTTGAGTCCCGAGCTGTGGTTCAACATGTCGTCGATCGCCTCGACATCCATACCGGCGCTGCGCTTCAGGTGCATGAGCACACCCGGATCGACGTCGCCGCAGCGCGTTCCCATGGCCAGGCCCTCGAGGGGGGTCAGCCCCATCGAGGTGTCGATCGGATGGCCACCCGCGATCGCAGCCGCCGATGCCCCGTTCCCCAGGTGGAACACGATCTGATCGAGCTCGGAGTAGTCGCGGCCGAGGAACTGCGCCGCCCGCCGCGAGACGTATTCGTGTGAGGTGCCGTGGAACCCGTACCGGCGGATGCCGTGCGCGGCCGCGATCTCCCGATCGATCGCGTACGTCGCGGCCGCGGCCGGCAGGTCGTGGAAGAACGCGGTGTCGAACACGCCGACGTGCGGAATGTCGGGCAGCACCGCGCGGGCGACCTCCATGCCGATGACGTTGGCCGGGTTGTGCAGGGGCGCAAGCGTGGACAGGTCGTCCACCGCGCGCACCACCGCGTCGTCGATGAGCGTCGGCTCGTAGAACAGCCCTCCGCCGTGCACGAGCCGGTGGCCCACCGCGATGATGCCGGCCTCGTGCAGCGACCGTCCGAGCCCCTCGACCATGTCCAGCACGATGCGGAGTCCCGTCCGGTGATCGGCGATGGGTCCGAGTTTCTCTTCGGTTCCGGCGGCGTGGCGGAAGACGATCCGGCCCTCCGGCTCACCGATCCGCTCGATCAGCCCGTACACCACCGACTCCGCAGTCTCCGGATGGATCAGCTGGAACTTGATCGACGACGAACCGCAGTTCAGCACCAGCACGGTTCCGGCGGTCACTCCGTTCGCGGCAGTCATGGGCTCAGTCCTCCTGTGCCTGGATAGCGGTGATCGCCACCGTGTTGACGATGTCCTGGATCAGCGCGCCCCGGGAGAGGTCGTTGACCGGCTTGTTCAGGCCCTGGAGCACCGGACCGACGGCCACCGCGCCGGCGCTGCGCTGCACCGCCTTGTACGTATTGTTGCCGGTGTTCAGGTCGGGAAAGATGAATACCGTTGCGCGACCGGCCACTTCGGAGCCGGGAAGTTTCGCGCTCGCGACCGTGGGCTCGATCGCGGCGTCGTACTGGATCGGGCCCTCGACCGGCAGATCCGGCCGTCGCTGCCGGACCAGCGCGGTGGCACTGCGCACCTTGTCGACGTCGGCACCGATCCCGGAGTCGCCCGTCGAGTACGACAGCATCGCGATCCGCGGCTCGATGCCGAAACGGGCCGCGGTCTCCGCGGACGAGATCGCGATGTCGGCGAGCTGCTCGGCGGACGGGTCGGGTACGACCGCGCAGTCACCGTATACGAGAACGCGATCCGCCAGGCACATCAGGAAGACACTCGACACGGTGGAGACGCCGGGCCGGGTGCGGATGATCTCGAAGGACGGGCGGATGGTGTGCGCTGTGGTGTGCGCGGCCCCCGACACCATTCCGTCCGCGATCCCCAGGTGGACCATCATGGTGCCGAAATAGGATATGTCGCGCATGATCTCGCGGGCGCGGTCGAGATTCATGCCCTTGTGCGCGCGCAGCCGGGTGTATTCGGCGGCGAAACGCTCGGCGAGCTCGGAGGTCCGCGGGTCGATCGTCTCCGCCTTCCCGAGATCGATGCCGAGTGCGGCGGCGCGACGTCGGATCTGCGGTTCGTCACCGAGCAGCGTGATGTCGGCGATGCCGCGTTGCAGGACCCGGCCGGCGGCGCGGAGGATGCGGTCGTCGTCGCCTTCGGGCAGCACGATGTGCCGGCGTTGCGCGCGGGCCCGGTCGATCAGCTGGTATTCGAACATCTGCGGGGTCGTCACCGTCGGGCGCGGAAGACTCAGCCGGCCCAGGAGCGTCGGTGCGTCGACATGCTGTTCCATCAACGCGACCGCGGTGTCGATCTTGCGCTGCGCACCGTGCACCATGCGCCCGCGGGTCCGGTCCGCGGCGGAGGCGGTGTCGAACGTGCCGAGATCGGTGGTGAGGATGGGCAGGGTGGGTTCGAGACCCACAACGAGCTGCGCGATCGCGGGATGGGGCCGCAGCCCGCCGTTGAGGATGATGCCCGCCAGTGACGGGAACCCTTCTGCAGCATCGGCATTGACGAGGGCCAGCAGGGCGTCCGAACGGTCGGCGGACACGACGACCGCCGCTCCCTCGGTGAGTCGTTCGAGGATGTGCTCGGCGGTCATGTCACCCACCACGACTCGCAACGCTTCGCGGTGCAGCAGTTCGGGATCGCCGCTGTAGAGGTCGCCGTGCACAACGGCCTGCAGTTCGGCCATCGTCGGCGCCACCAGGATCGGAACCTCCGGCAGCGTCCACACCGGCACGGGATGCCCGGCGAACCGCGCGGCGACGGCGTCGAGTTCGTCCGGGTTGCAGCGATTGACGACGATCCCGGTCAGATGCGCGTGGTGAGCGGCGAGTTCGGCGGACGAGAGCGCGGCGAGCTGCGCGATCTCGGCGGGGGTTCGGCGCGATCCGCGCAGCGCGAGCAGGACCGGCGCGTCGAGATTCGCCGCGATCCGCGCGTTGTACGACAGTTCGGTGGGATTCGCGATCTCGGTGTAGTCGCTGCCGACGACCACGACGGCGTCGCACCGGTCGGCGACGGCGTGGTACCGGGACACGATCTCGCTCAGGGCCGCATCGGGGTCCGCGTGCACCTCGTCGTAGGTGACACCGACGCACTCGTCGTAGTCGAGGTCGACGGTGATGCGTTCGAGGAGCAGCTCGAGAATGTAGTCACGATCGGCGTCCGAGCGTGCGATGGGCCGGAACACACCCACGCGGGCGGCGGAGGCGCACAGCATCTGCAGGATGCCGAGCGCCACCGTGGATTTCCCGGTGTCGCCTTCGGGAGACGCGATATAGATGCTCGACACGGATCCCGCAGCGGCACTCATGGGAGCCACCATAATGCGGTGCGGGGCGACTCCGCGTGTGAGACACCCCGCACTGCACGATCGCGGAATCAGGCGAGCGCGCGGAGGCGCGGCGCCAGATCCCGTTCGAACAGCTCGAGGAAACGCTTCTGGTCGTGACCCGGCGCGTGGAACACGAGGTGGTTCAGCCCGGCGTCGATGTACGCCTTGACCTTCTCGACCGCCTCGTCGGGATCCGACGCCACGATCCACCGCTTGGCGACCTGCTCGATGGGCAGCGCGTCCGCTGCCGCTTCCATCTCGATGGGATCCTCGATCGAGTGCTTCTGCTCCGGGGTGAGCGACAGCGGAGCCCAGAACCGGGTGTTCTCGAGCGCCGCGTCCGGATCGGTGTCGTACGAGATCTTGATCTCGATCATCTTGTCGATCGCCGCGACGTCCCGTTCGGCCTTCTCGGCGCCCTCGGCGACCGCCGGAAGCAGCTTGTCGTTGTAGAGCTCCATGCCCTTTCCGGAGGTGCAGATGAAGCCGTCACCGGCGCGGCCCGCGTACCGTGCGACCACCGGGCCACCGGCGGCGATGTACACCGGGATGCCCCCTTCGGGCACGTCGTAGATCGAGGCGCCCTTCGTGGTGTAGTACTCGCCGTCGAAGTCGACGCGGTCGCCGGTCCACAGCGCGCGCATCAGCCGCACCGACTCGCGCAGCCGGGCGAACCGCTCCTTGAACTCCGGCCACTCGCCCTGGTAGCCGGTGGCGATCTCGTTGAGGGCCTCACCGGTGCCGACGCCGAGCATGACGCGCCCCGGATACAGGCAGCCCATCGTCGCGAACGCCTGCGCGATGACGGCCGGGTTGTACCGGTACGTGGGGGTCAGCACCGAGGTGCCGAGCTGCAGGCGCTTCGTGCGCTCGCCGACCGCCGTCATCCACGACAGCGAGAAGGGAGCGTGCCCACCGTTGTGCCGCCACGGCTGGAAGTGGTCGGACACGGTCGCCGAATCCATGCCGTGTTCCTCGGCCAGCACCGCCAGCTCCACCAGTTCCCGGGGACCGAACTGCTCCGCGGACGCCTTGTATCCCAACTTCAAGCCCTGTGCCACCGAGTTCTCCTATATGTCTTCGATCTCAATCTGCTTCGAGTATGACCGGAACGGTGTTCCGGCGGAGTTTTCACTGTCCGCCGTGCGGCTCGGCTTTTCACTGTCCGCCGTGCGGCTCGGCGAGGTGAGGATCGGGCTGCCAGTCGTAGACCACCGTGGTCCGCAGCACGATGTCCTGCAGCGACCGTCGTCGCCGATCGACGGCGACCACGATCAGCCCGACCGGGAACACGACACAGAACCCGGCCCGAATCAGCGCGCGGAGCCAGCCCATGAGCTGCCCGTTGCGCCCGACGACCCGCAGGCCCATCACGACCGAGCCGACGGTGCGGCCGGTCGTCGCCCAGCACGCCGCCAGGTACAGCACCGACAGTGCGCTGCAGGTCGTGACGGACATGACGACCTGCACGTCCGGGAACGAGAACTGCTGCGGTGAGAACAGCAGCCGCATCAGCGTCCAGGACAGGTACAGGCCGCCCATACCGGCGAGCACGACGCCGAGATCCAGGAGCGCCGCGAGACCCCGCGTGACGATGCCCGCGGGCCGGTGCTCGCTCACTCCTGTTCCTCCGGCTCGGGGTGCTCGGGGTGCCGCCCGAACATGCGGCCGACGAATCCGGAGACCGCGTCGTCGGCACGCATGCCCTGACTGCGCACCCCCTGCACGGCCTCGGTGGACATCGTCCCGGTGGATTCCCGGATGATCGCGGGCAGATCGACCCCGTCGATGACGGTGCCGGCCAGGCCGATCAGGTCCACGCGCCGGATAATCGCATCGACGTCGACCCGCTCCGCGATCGCGTCGATGTCCACACGGTCCAGGATCGGCGTCAGATCCAGACGCGCGGCGATCCCGTCGATGTCGACGCGGCCGATGATCCGCTCGATGTCCACCCGGGCCGCGATCCGGTCGACGTCCACCCGCTCCGCGATCCCGTCGATGTCCACCCGGTCGACGATCCTGTCGATGTCGACACGGTCGACGATCCCGTCGATGTCGACACGATCGACCACCTGGTCGATGTCGACCCGGTCGACGATGCGGCCCACGTCGATGCCCTCGGCGATCGCGTCGAGATCGACGTGGTCACGGACGACGGCCGTAATGTCCACTTCGAGCAACGCCGCCTGCACGACCTTCCGCACGATGATGCGCAGGACGCGGTCGACGGTCGTATCCGCCGCGCGCAGGGCTGCGTCGCCGCGCGCTTCGAGTACGTCGAGGGCCGACGCGACGCCGGGCAATCGGCGGGCCAGGTCCACGCTCAGGCCCACCGCGCTCCCGACCGCGCCTGCCAGCACCGTCGCGGACCCGACTGCCAGGCGCAGCGGAGCCGCACTCTTGTCGACACTCATACCCTCATCAAAGACCCGAATACGGCGAAATGCACGTGCCGGTTCAGCTGCCGGCAAGCGTGAAGTCGTCGAAGTCGAATCCGGGCACGACGACGCACCCGACCAGGCTCGGTTCGCCTCCCGCGGGCCGGGCCCGCTGCCAGTGGCCGGGCGGCACCACGACCTGTGGCCGGTGTCCTTCCGCGAAGTCGGGACCGACGAGATATTCGGTGATCTCACCGGGTTCCGGTCCCGGCTCCGCGATCTCGAGCAGCACCGGACTCCCCCGGTGGTACAGCCACAGCTCGGCACCGCGCACCGTGTGCCACGCGGACTGCTGCCCGGGCATGAGCAGGAACAGGATCGCGGTTCCGGCGCTGCGGGACGCGGGATATCCGGGCAGGGCCGCGGCGGGCAGCTCGAGGTCACTGCGCCAGGTCTCCCGGTACCAGCCGCCCTCGGGGTGCGGCGCGAGCCCGAGAGCGCGCGCCCATTCCGGGATCTCGCCGTTGTCGTCGCGGTCCGCGTCGCCGAATGTCACAGCGGTTCAGCCTATCCGAACCGCCGTGACATTCGGCCCGGACACGGTCAGGCGGCGCGCAGCCCCGCAAGCCCCCATTCCCGTGCGAGCAGTTCGTAGGACCGCAGCCGGTCCTCGTGCCGGTGCGTCACCGACGTGACGACCAGTTCGTCGGCCCCGGTGACCCGGCGCAACGTGTCGAGCCGTTCGGCGACGGTGCCCGGGGAACCCACGAACTGGGTGACGAGACGATCGTCGACGAGTTCCCGTTCCTCCGCGGTGAGAGGTTCCGCGGTCGCCGGGTCCGGGTAGGGCACGGCACCTTGGCCCGAGCGGATGCTGTGTGCCCAGTGCCCGTACGTCGACGCGAGGTCGCGGGCGGTCGCGTCGTCGTCGGCGACGACGGCGTCCGCGGACACCACCACATACGGTTCGGCCAGGAACTGCGACGGCCGGAACGCCGCCCGGTACGCCTCGACCGCCTCGACCGTGCTGGACGGCGCGACGTGATAGTTCGCCCCGAACGGCAGTCCGAGCCGGCCCGCGAGGGCGGCGGACGGGCCCGCACTGGACCCGAACACCCACACCTCGACGTCGGCGTTCTCCCCCGGATGGGCGTGCAGCTCGATGCCGTCGGCGGTGCGGTAGGTGCCGTCGAGCAACGCGAGGATGTCGGCGACCTGCTCGTCGAAGTCCGGCGACTGCGCGCCGGGCTGCTGGAGCGCCGCGAACGAGGCCGCGAGACGCGGCGAGGCGAGGATCCGGCCGGTCGGGAACTGCGGCGGGATCACCAGGCCGTCCCGGATCTCGGTGGCGCGCGGCGCCGGTGGCTCGACCCCGGATGCGGCGGCCTTCAATGCTTCCGCGCGCCGCTGTCCCGAACGGCCGAGACCGAGATCGATCCGCCCCGGGTGGAACGCGTCGAGCGTGCCGAAGGCTTCGACGACACCCGCGGCGGTGTTGTGGCCGAGCTGCACCGCCGCCGCCCCGACCCGGATGGTGCTGGTGGCCGCGGCGACCGCGCCGATCAGCACAGCCGGGGACGACGAGGCCACCGCGACGAAGTGGTGCTCGGCGACCCAGTAGCGCCGGTAACCCCACGCCTCGGCCTTCCGCGCGAGATCGACCGTGTTGCGCAGGGCCTGCGGCACGGTCGATCCTTCGCTGACCGGCGACAGGTCCAGCACGGACAGCGGAACCGGATTCGTCACAGCCATGGTCACTCCGGATTCTGCGATGTGCGCGGATTGCGTTCGCCCGCCTCGACGGCGAACGGGAGCCGGTTCTCGGCCGGCGCGATCGGGCAGGTCGCGGCGTCGGTGAACGCGCAGGGCAGATTCGCTGCCCGCGTGAAATCGAGTGTGACGGTGTTGTTCTCGTCCGGGTCACCGAGGTCGAGCGTCCTTGCCGCCGGGTAGGTGGTGACACCGCTGGTCGCATCGGTGAACAGCACCCGCAACGGCCCGCCGGCCTCGCCGAACGCGACGAGCGTGTGCTCGCTGCCGTCGTGGTCGAACCGGACGAGCCCGGCTGCGCTGTGATGATGCTCGAGACCGTCGACGACGGCGCCGGTGGTCAGGGTGCGCGACTCGTCGAACGCTTCGAAGCGCCCGGTGAGAACCCACTTCGTATCCGGTTCGTACACCGGCACTCCCGTGAAGGCGGCGAGCGCGGGAGCATTCCGGTCGTGGATACGGATGCCGAAACGTCCGGTGCGGCGGATGATCTCGACGTAACCGCCGTCGAACTCCACCTCGAGCCCGGGAGCACCCTCGACCGGTTCGTAGGTACCGGTCTCGTCTCCGCGCACGTGCACGACCGAGTCACCGGCGGTGTGCCAGATACCCGGGGCTTCGTCGAATTCGGTGGGGGTCTCGTCGAGCCAGTGCAGCGCGGTGAGGCTGAGCCAGCCCAGCGGCTGCCGCAGCGCGTCGTTGCGGGCGGCGTGCCACTGCTGCCAGTCCTCGAGGAATCGGGTGTGGTCGAGTGTTGTGGTCACGATGCTCGGACTCCTTCGTTCGTCGCGTGCGGGTGGCGCAGGCCCAGGTGGCTGCGCAGGGTGGTGCCGTCGTACTCGGTGCGGAAACTGCCGCGCTCCTGCAGCAGCGGCACGACGGTGTCGACGAACTCGTCGAGGCCGCCGGGGGTCAGGTGCGGCACCAGGATGAAACCGTCGCTCGCGTCGGTCTGCACGTAGTGGTCGATCTCGGCGGCGACCTGTTCGGCGGTGCCGACGAACTGCTGACGCGCGGTGACCTCGATGATGAGTTCGCGGATGCTGAGGTTCTCGGCCTCGGCCTTCGCGCGCCACGCCTCGGCGACCGCGCGCGGATCCTTCGCGTGGCGGACGCGACCGCGAGTGATGGTCACGTTGTCCTCGGGATCGATGTCGGGCAGGGGCCCGTTCGGGTCGTAGTTCGAGAGGTCGCGGCCCCACACCTGCTCGAGGAACGCGATCGCGGTCTGCGGACCGACCTGCTGCAACCGGATGTGCCGGGCCCGTTCTTCCGCGTCCTCGGCGCTGTCACCGAGGACGAACGCCGCGGCGGGCAGGATCTTCAGGTCGTCGTGACTGCGGCCGTATTTCGCGAGCCGGCTCTTGACGTCGGTGTAGAACGCCTGCCCCTCCTCGAGGGTGCCGTGGCGGCTGAAGATCGCATCGGCCTTCGCGGCCCCGAATTCGCGTCCCTCGTCGGAGTCGCCGGCCTGCAGGAAGACCGGATGCCCCTGGGGGCTGCGCGGCACCTCGAAGTGCCCCGCGATGTCGAACTGGGTGGTGTGGATGTCGAACGGCGCGATGTCGGTGTCGGCGGCGAAGATCCCGGCCTCGCGGTCGATCACGGGCCCACGTTCGGACCAGCCGTCCCACAGTTGCCGCACCACGTCGACCACCTCGGCGGCGCGGACGTAGCGCTGGGAATGGTCGAGGAAGCCGCCGCGACGGAAGTTCTCGCCGGTGAACGCATCCGACGACGTGACCAGGTTCCACGCGGCCCGGCCGTCGGACAGGTGGTCGAGCGTCGCGAACTGCTTCGCCAGCTCGTACGGCTCGTTGAAGGTGGTGTTGATCGTGCCGGCCAGCCCCAGGTGGGTGGTGGCGCCGGCGAGCGCCTCGAGCACGGTGAGCGTGTCGGGCCTGCCGACGACATCGAGGTCGTGGATGCGGCCGCGGTGTTCGCGCAACCGCAATCCCTCGGCGAGGAAGAAGAAGTCGAACTTGCCGCGCTCGGCGGTGCGCGCGAGGTGCACGAACGACTCGAAGTCGATCTGGCTCTTCGAGGCCGGATCTGCCCACACGGTGGTGTTGTTGACCCCCGGGAAGTGTGCGGCGAGGTGGATCTGCTTGCGAACGATATTGCGTGACACGGTGATCGATCCTTCAGTGAGCGGAAGCGAAACGATTGGCGGGACGAGGCAGACCGAGCCGGTCGCGGAGGGTTCCGGTTGCGGGCGCGACCACCGGACGGATTGCGGGCAGGACGTTCTCGACGAGCCGCGGCAGAGTCGACGCAAGAGCGAGCGGTCGCAGGGTCACCCCGTCCACACCCCGGATGTCGCCGAGGAGTTCGACGGCTCCGGCGGCGGCGCCCACGTGGACGATCGTGTCGGAGACGTACGGGGCTCCTGCCCACGCGTCGAGTTGCGCGAGGTCGGCGGCCGCGTCGCCGTCGGTGGCGGCGAGCAGCAGGTCGACGTCGAGCAGGACGAGGACCGGGCGGTCCCCCGCAGCAGTCCGGATTCGGGTGGCGAGATCGGCCGCAGCTTCGGTATTCGTTGCCCGGATGCGCACGAAATCCGCTCGCCTCGCGGCGAATTCGAACGATTCTTCGCCGGTGACCGTCACCGCGACCAACGGTTGCCCCTGCGGCGACCTCGGCACGATGGACGATCCCTTGACGGAGAAGTACTCGCCGACGAAATCGATGTAGTGGACCTTGTCCCGGTCGATGAAGCGACCGGTGGCGACGTCGCGGATCTCGGCGTCGTCCTCCCAGCTGTCCCACAGTCGTACCGCGACCTCGGCGGCCTCGTCGGCTTCGGCCCACAGCGACGCGGTGTCCTGCTCGTCCTTGCGGCCGAACAGCGCGACCGGCCCGGTGCCCGGTGTCACCGCGACCTCCCAGCCCGCGCGCCCGAGCGTGGTGTGGTCGACGGTCTGGATCGCCTTGGCGACGTGGAACGGTTCGGTGTGGGTGACGGTCGCGGTGGGGACGAGCCCGATTCGGGTGGTGGCCGCGGTGAGACGCGCGGCGAGCCCCACGGCTTCGAGCCGGCCGCGCACGGTGTTCGCGTCCGAGGCGACACCGAAGGTGTCCGGGAAGAACGCGAGGTCCACGCCCGCGCGATCTGCGGCGCCGACGAGGTCGGCCCAGTAGCGGGCGGTGAACAATTCCTCGGCGCGCGAATCGTCGCGGCGCCACGAGGACGGGTGGATGCCGGTGCCGGCGAACTCGACGGCCAGCAACAACTTCGAACTATCGGACATGATGGACCTTCCCGGGGATGGCCTCGAGCAACGTCTGGGTGTACTCGTGCTGTGGGTTGTCGAAAATTTCTGCGGTGGAGCCGCATTCGACGACCCGGCCGGCGCGCATCACAGCGACCGTGTCGCTGATCTGCCGGACGACGGCGAGGTCGTGCGAGATGAACAGGTAGCTGAGCCCGAGTTCGGTCTGCAGCGCGGTGAGCAGGTCGAGGATCTGTGCCTGGACCGACACGTCGAGCGCCGAGACCGGTTCGTCGAGCACGAGGAGGTCGGGTTGCAGCGCGAGCGCCCGGGCGATGGCGACGCGTTGCCGTTGCCCTCCCGACAGTTCCGCGGGTTTGCGGTTCAGGTGCGCCGTCGACAGTGCCACCTGATCGAGGAGGCGTGCGACGTGTTCGGCGCGTTCGGCTCGTGTGCCGATGCCGAACGCGTCGAGCGGTTCGGCGACGATGTCGCGGATCCGCAGTTTCGGATCGAGCGATGCGTACGGGTTCTGGTGGACGATCTGCACCCGGCGGCGCAACGCCCGCAGCGCGCGTCCGCGGAAACCGGTGATGTCGTCACCGTCGAACCGCACCTCGCCCGAGGTGGGCGTCTCGAGCCGGATCGCGATCCGCGAGACGGTGGACTTGCCGGATCCGGACTCGCCGACCAGCGCCAGGGTGCCGCCGCGAGGCACCTCGAACGACACGTCGCGGACGGCGTGCAGCGCGGACTTCCGGTCGATGTGGAACGTCTTCGACACGTTCGAGACCGTGAGGATCGGGGCGGCCTCGCGCAGGGCAGGACGGTCCGGCGCCTCCGCAAGGCTCGGTGCCGCGGCGATGAGCGAGCGCGTGTACTCCTGCTGCGGGTCGGCGAGTACCTGTGCGGCAGGTCCGGTTTCGACGACCCGCCCGCCCTTCATCACGACGATACGGTCGGCGCGGTCCGCCGCGACCCCCAGGTCGTGGGTGATGAGCAGAACCGCCGTGCCGGTCTCGGCGATCCGTGCGTCGAGGTGGTCGAGGATGCGGCGCTGCACCGTCACGTCGAGCGCGCTGGTCGGTTCGTCGGCGATGACCAGGTCCGGGCGGCACGCGAGGGCGATGCCGATGAGCACGCGCTGGCGCTGCCCGCCCGACAGTTCCTGCGGGTACTGCTTCGCGCGCAGCGCAGGATCGTCGAGCCCGGCCTCCTCGAGGATGCGCAGTGTTTCGATCCTCGCGGTGCGCCTGTCGGCGAGACCGTGGATGCGCAGCACCTCGGCGACCTGGTCGCCGACGCGGAGGACGGGATTGAGCGAGGTCGTGGGGTCCTGCGGAACGAACCCGATGCGAGCGCCGCGGATGCGTTCGAAGGCCCGCTCCGAGAGGTCGTTCAGCCGGGTACCGTCGAAGGTCACCGATCCTCCGGTGACGCGTCCGGTGCCGGCGAGCAGCCCGATGATCGCCTGTGCGGCCGTGGACTTGCCCGAACCGGATTCGCCTACCACCGCGACCACCTCGCCGCGCGCCACGGTGAGGTCGACGCCGTCGACCGCGACCACCGGTTCGCGGGCCGATCCGTAGGCGACCTGCAGGTCGCGGACCTCGAGCAGGGTCATCGCGCGCTCCTGCCCTCGATGGCGTGACCGACGCGGTGTGCGGAGAGCACGACGGCCACGATGACCAGGCCCGGCAGCGTCGTCATCCACCACGCCGCGGCGAGATAGTTGCGTCCCTCCGAGATGAGCGACCCCCACTCGGGAGTGGGCGGGACGGCACCGAAACCGAGGAAGCTCAGCGACGACACGGCGAGCACCGCCATGCCGAATTCCACGGCTGCGAGCGCCGTGACGGGTGCGTACGAGTTGCGCAGCACGTGCCGGCGGAGCACCGTGTGCCACCGGACGCCGCACGCGAAGGCCGCCTCGACGTACAGGGCCTTGCGGACGCGCAGCACCTCCGACCGCATGACCCGGGCGAAGTTCGCCACGAGGCTCACACCGACGGCGATCGCGACGTTCATCGTGCCGAAGCCGAGCGCCGTCACCAGCGCGAGCGACAGCAGCAGGGCCGGGATCGACAGCAGCACGTCGACGATGCGCATGAGGACCACGTCGACGACGCCGCCGAGGGCGCCCGAGAGCAGACCGACGAGCGAGCCGACCACCAGGGCGATCCCGACGGCGACGAGGGTCGCGGTGAGCGACAGCCCGGCGCCGTGCACGACGCGGGTGTAGACGTCGCGGCCGAGGTTGTCGGTGCCGAACCAGTGCGCGAGGCTCGGTCCCTGCAGCTTCTCGGCCGGCACTCCCCGCAGCGGGTCTCCGGAGGCGAAAACCGAAGGGAACAGGGCGAAGCCGACGGCGAGGAGCAGCACGACCGAGGACACCGCGACCACGACATTGCGTCGCAGCCAGGTCACGACGGACGGGACACGGAACGTTCTGTGCGAGACCGGATCCGGCTTCGGCGAGGTCGCCGGTACCGTCTCGAGGATCAGCGTGTCAGACACGTGCCTCCACCTCCAGGAGGGTGTCGTCGTGGGTCGGGTCCTCTGCCGTGGCGTCGGCGCCACCGCGGCTGCCGCCGTGCGTGATACGCGGATCGACGAGGGGGTAGAGCAGGTCGACCGCGAGGTTCACGAGCACGAACACCGTCGCCGAGAACACGACGATGCCCTGCACGACGGGAATGTCCTGCGCCATCACCGACATCTGGGTGAGTCGACCGATGCCCGCGCGGGAGAACACCGTCTCGACGACCACCGATCCGGCGAGCAGGTTGCCGACGATGACGCCGGCGATCGTGAAGGCCGGGATGCTCGACAGTCTCAGCGCGTGCCGGGTCTGGATGTGCAGCCGTGACGCGCCTTTCGCTCGTGCCGCCTCGATGAACGGCTGTCGCCAGGTCGTCTGCAGGCTCGTCGCGAGCACCTGCGCGATCACCGCGCCGGTGGGCAGTGCAAGCGTGATCGCCGGAAGGATCACGTGTTCGATGCCCTGATCTCCGAAGGCGGGGAACAACTTCAGCCGGAACGAGAAGAGCTGTAGCAGGATCAGTCCCACCCAGAAGGTCGGTACCGCCACACCGAGAGGGGGAAGCGAGAACAGCAGGCTCCGCAACCACCCGGCACGGGTGTAGGTCGCGAGGAACGCGACCGCCGTGCCGAACACCAGGGCGAGCACCAGGGCGGTGGCCGCCAGCACGAGCGTGCTCGGCAGGGCGTCGGCGATCGCGTCGGTCACCTGCCGGCCGGTGGAGATCGAGATGCCGAAGTCACCCCGGACCGCGTGACTCAGCGCGTTCCAGTACTGCACCGCGACCGGCTGGTCGAGACCGAACCGCGCCTGGAGCTGTTCGATCGCCGCGGCATCGACGGGGGTGCCGGCGTCGGCACCGGCCGCGATGCTCACCGGATCGGACGGCAGCAGGTAGAGCACCGCGAACGACACCGTGAACGCCGCCCACAGCACACCGACGGCCTGGAGCACGCGAAATCCGAGGTAGCGCACCATGATCTACTCGCTCAGCCAGGTGTCGAAGAACTGCAGCCGGGCCGAGGCCTCGAACTTCAGATCCGCCACGTTCGGTCCGGCACCGATCGCCTGCGACAGTTCGACGGTGGGGATCCACAGGCCGTTGTCGAGCACGAGCTGCTGTGCCTGCTCGATGAGTTCGGCACGGGCAGCCGGATCGGTCGTGGACAGCTGACGGTTCAGCACGTCGTCGAGCTCGGGGATCGGGCCACGCTGGTTGATGTTGCGGCCCTGCAGCCCGAAGGCGGTGCGCAGGATGTCGCCGTCGGCGCGGGTGCTGTTGTAGTAGGACGCCTCGTAGTCGCCGGCGTTCTGACGGGCCGTGGTCTCCGGAGTGGAGACGAGGTCGAGCTGCAGGTCGATGCCCACCGCGCGCAGCTGCTGCTGCACCAGTTCGAGAATGGCCTGGTTGCCCGCGAACACGGAGCTGAAGAGCACCGGGAAGCTCAGACGCTGCCCGTCCTTGACGCGGATTCCGTCGGGGCCGGGCACCCAGCCCGCGTCGTCGAGGATCCTCTCCGCCTTCTGCGGGTCGTAGGTCACGTCGGCCAGCTCGACGTAAGCGGGGGTCGCGGACGCGAGGGTGCTGGTGGCGGGGCGGAAGTCGGGACCGAGGACGGTGTCGACGAGTTCCTGCCGATCGATCGCCGGAACCACCGCGCGCCGGACCGCCGGATCGACGAGGACACCGCGACCGACGTTGGGCTGGAATCCGAACGGAATGCCCGGGTTCGGCGCGGTGAGGATGCGGCCACCGGCACCTTCGATCTGCGGGGCGTCCTGCGGGAGCGCATCGGAGATCGCGTCGAGCTGCCCGGACGCGAGCGAGCCGGTGCGGACTCCGGATTCGGGCACGATGGTGAATTCGATGCGGTCGAGGTAGGCCTCACCGTCGTGCCCGAACGCCTCGGACCCCCACGAATACCCGGCACGCTTGACCAGCGTCGCGGACCTGTCCTGCCGGTAGTCCTCGTAGACGAACGGCCCGGTGCCGGAAAGCTCTCCCGCGCAGCGCTCCTCGGCGCTCTTCGCGGTGTCCGCATCCGAGAGCAGACCGAGCTGGTGGCTGGCGGTGGCCTGCAGGAACGGCGCGTTCGGGACCGAGAAGTTCACCTGGGCGGTGCGGTCGTCGACCACCGTGGTGCCGGTGTACCCGGAGAGATAGCCGACGGCCTGCGGTGCCTTGACCCCGCCGAGGGTGTTCACGATCGCGTCGAAGTTCTTCTTCACCGATTCCGCGGTGAGCGGGGTGCCGTCGCTGAAGGTCACTCCCTCCTTCAGGCGGAAGGTGAAGTGTGTACCGTCGCCGTTCGACTCCCAGCTCTCGGCCAGCCACGGCACGATCTCACCGGTCTCGGGATCCTGGTCGGTGAGCGAGTCGACGACCTGCCGGGCGACGTAGATGGTCTGGTTCGTGCCGGCCTGGGCCGGATCCGCGCAGGTGGGTGCCTGCGACAGTCCGTACCGCAGGGTGCCGCCGGGCTGCGGATCCCCGGTGGGTTCCGAGTTCGCCGCGGAACCGGATCCGCACGCGGTCAGTGCTGCTCCCAGCACGGCTGTTGCGGCCGCCGTGACGACGAGCCGGGACGCAGAAGAAGACGAAATGGACAACGACGGGCTCCATGATCTGGACATGGCTCCGGCGGCACGACTCGAGCGATGCCGCCGGGCGGAAGGAAGGTGGATCGAACGCGGAACTCAGTGGCCGCGACACCTGGCCCCGCAGTGGCGGCACAGGTCGACGTGGATGCGTTCCCACGCACCCACCAGGCCTTTACTCGCCATGTTCTCCTCCATCGTTCCCGGCGGTAGCACCCTCACCTGCCGTGCAGGGGGGTTGGTGCGACGTCGTCGAGCCAGGTCTCTCGGTCGCTCTGGATGGTCGTTGCAGAAGGTATCTACCTCACGAACCACGGAATACCTTTTCCGTCAACGCGATCGAAACCCTGCGGTCGCCGAGCGCCGCGCTCACGAGACCGGTGTTGTTTTCGAAGCTCGGCCGCAATACCGACAACAACGTCGGTTTCGACGAGAGACTGACAGCCTGGCGCCGTCGGCCGGGATCAGTCGGTGGTTTCCGCCGCCCACGCGATCGCCGCGTCGCGCTCGGACAGCGGGAAACGCTTGAACTCACCGGGTGTCAACCAGCCGAACAGGGACACGACGGTGATCATCCAGTCGAGGTCGGTGACCAGAGCGATCCGCTCCCAGCGGGTGACGTGTTCGGCACCGAGCCGGAAGTCGTCCCACATCGCCCCGGGCGACAGACCGTCGAACCGCTCGAACACCAGAACGATCCGGATCTTCCCGCCCTGGTCACAAACCTCGCGTATCGCCGGCATCAGCACGTTCTCGTAGTCGGACGCTTCGATTCGTCCGACGGCCTCGAAGCCGAGGACGCCGTCGGGCAGGTCTCGGATCGGTTCGAGCATGTTTCGACGGTACCGCTGCCGGCGCCGGCGGCGGGGTGGATCAGCGCAGATACTTCTCGAACGGATGCGGGCCGATCTCCTCGGCCGGAACGGACGGGTCGAACAGGGCGGTGTAACCCGCCGCCAGATAGAGCGCGACCGCTTCCGGTTGGCGCCACCCGGTGGTCAGGTGGATGCGGGTGTAGCCGCGCCGCACCGCCTCGTCCTCGAGTTCGTCGAGGACGAGGCGGCCGAGCCCGCGCCGCCGGTGCCGAGCGGAGGTCCAGATGCGTTTGAGCTCAGCGGTGCGCTCGTCGTAGCGGCGGAACGCTCCCCCGGCGACGGGCTCGCCGTCCTCGACGAGGACCAGCAGCGCACCGTGCGGCGGCGCGAATTCCTCACCGGGATGGGTGGTCAGGTCCTCGAACTGCTCCTCGAACGGCCGTTCGTAGCGGGTGCTGTACTCGACGGCGAGTTCGGTGAGCAACGGCAGGGCGAGCGGGTCGTCCTGCGCAACCCGAAGTACCTGCAGGCGGCGGGTTTCGCTCATCGCGCGGCCACCGCCTGCCGGGCACCGAACCGGAAGGCTTCGAAGGTTCGGGTCGTTCCGTCGGCAAGGTCGGCGACGAGCTCCCCGATCACCGGCGCGAATTTGAAACCGTGCCCGGAGAACCCGGCGGCCACGGTCACGTCACCGACCCGGTCGACGACGAAATTGCTGTCCGGGGTCGTCGTGTAGAGACAGGTGTCCGCGGTGACGGAGTCGAGGTCGACGCCGGGCAGCCACGCCTCCGCGTAGTCGACGAGACGCGCGACACCGGCGGAATCCGGTGTGTAGTCCCGTGTTTCGGGATCGACCACCGGTCCCGTGCCGTGCTCACCGATCTTGATGCCGTCGTCGGAGCCGAGTCCGTAGATGCCTTCGCCGGCGAGTCCGGCCCCGCGGTGATGCACGAAGCTCGGCCAGTCGTCCGCGGTGAGCGGAAGGAAGTGCGCGGGTTGTTCCTGTGTGGTGCGCAGCCGCGGCAGTTCCGGCACGGCGTCGAGTTGGGCGTCGGCGATCAGCGATCGGGTCCATGCGCCGGCCGCGACGACGACGTGCGCAGCCGGAATCGTCTTCCCGTCGGTGACCACCTCGACACCGGTTGCGGTGCTTCCGATCCCGTGTACCGCCACGCCGTGGCGGATATCCGCTCCCGCATCGGCCGCAGCCCGGTTCAGTGCCTGCACCGACCGGTCGGCGTGCAACCGGCCGGCGTCGGGGTGGTGCAGGACCCGGGTGTCGAATCGGATGCCGGGCCAACGCCGTCCCGCCTCGACCGGATCCAGCAGCTCGTGCGGGATCCCGAGCGCGGCCAGCGCGTTCGCCTTGGCCGCGAGCGCGGCGGGAAGCCCGTGATCGACAGCGCCGGTGAGCGTGAGAACCGGCGTGTCCGTGGTGTCCTCGAGGGCGCGCCACAGCGGCAGCGCCCGCGCGGCCAGACCGGTGTAGAACTCCCCGTCGTACGCCTGCCGGTAGATGCGCGAACTGCCGTGCGACGCGCCGTGGCGGTGTCCCGGATCGAACTGTTCGAGCAGCACGACCGACCGGCCGCGTTCGGCCAGACGCCAGGCCGCTGCCGACCCGATGACACCGCCGCCGACGATCACCACGTCGGCGCGGCCCTGAATGCGACTCATCGCTTCCCTCCGGGTCTCGTTACTGCGCAGGCTTCTTCGGCAGGCCGGGCGGGTTGATCCGCGACGACTCGATCGCCTCGCTCGAGATGCCCCAGCGTTCGAGAACCTGTGCGTACGTGCCGTTCTCGATGAGGTGGTTCAACGCCTCGTTGATCGGAGCGATCAGGCCGTTGTCCTTCTTCGTCAGCACCGCGATCTCCCCCTGCAGGGCGTCGCCCGCACCGGAGAAGGTGCCGACGACCTCGGTCTCGCCGGACTGGATGGCGTGGAACGACGACGACGGGTTGGGCCCGACGTACGCGTCGATGCGGCCGGAGCCGAGCGCGAGGTAGTAGTCGGTGGCGTTCTGGTAGTAGAGGATCTCGGCGGGTTCGAGCCCGGCCGCGATGTTCTGCTCGTTCCACTGGACGAGCAGCTCCTCCTGGTTGGTGCCGGACGAGACACCGACCTTCAGACCTGCGATGTCCTGCGGGCCGTCGAACGTGATGCCGCTGCCCTTCTTCACCTCCACGGCAAGGCTGTCGAGGCGGTAGGTGGCGAAGTCGTACTTCTCCTTGCGTTCCTCGGTGACGGTCACGTTGGAGATGAAGGTGTCGGCCTCACCGGAGTCGATGCGCACGAAGTTCTGCGCCCAGTCCGCCGCGGTCAGTTCGATCTCCAGGCCGAGCACGTCGCCGATGAGGTACGCGAAGTCCGTCTCGGAGCCGATGATCGTCTTGTCGTCGTCGGCGTAGAACCGCAGGGGCGGTGCCGTGCCGGCGGAACCGGTGACGATCAGGGTGCCGCGGTCGCGGATGGCCTGCGGGACCATCGCGGCGATCTCGGGAACCTCGTCGGTGGTGATGCGGTTCTGGTCCGCGGTGAGGTTGTATCCGGCCGCGGTCGCGGCGTCGGTCTCGGGGTCGCCCGAGCTGCACGCCGCGCCGGCGAACAGGGCGACGGCGGTCAGGGCCGAGGCGAACAGCCTCGTGGGGCGGGTGGGGGCTGACATCGTGTCCTTCCGGAAATCTTCGGTGTGAGGGGTTTTCAGAGCACCCGGGACAGGAATGCCCGGGTGCGGTCGTGGCTGGGTCGTTCGAGGACCGCGGCGGGTGAGCCCTGCTCGACGATGACGCCGCCGTCCATGAACACGACGGTGTCGGCGACCTCGCGGGCGAATCCGATCTCGTGGGTGACGATCACCAGGGTCGCGCCGTCGGCGGCGAGGTCGCGGATCACGTCGAGAACCTCGCCGACGAGTTCGGGGTCGAGGGCGGAGGTCGGTTCGTCGAACAGGATCACCGCGGGGCGCAGCGCCAGCGCGCGGGCGATCGCGACGCGTTGCTGCTGCCCACCCGACAGTTGCTTCGGGTAGTCGTGGACCTTGTCCCCGACACCGACGCGGCGCAGGAGTTCCCGGGCTTCGGCCTCCACCTCGGAGCGTTCGCGTTTCTGCGCCGACAACGGCGCCTCCATCACGTTCTCGAGCGCGGTCAGATGCGGGAACAGATTGAAGTTCTGGAAGACGAAGCCGATCCGGGAGCGCTGGCGCAGAATCTCGCGTGGACGCAGCTCGTGCAGCTTGTTGCCGCGACGGCGGTAGCCGATGAGCTCGCCGTCGATGCGGATGGTGCCGCGATCGACCTTCTCCAGGTGGTTGAGGGTACGCAGCAGCGTGGACTTCCCGGATCCGGACGGCCCGAGGATCACCGTCACCTCGCCCTTGCGGACCTGCAGGTCGACACCCTTGAGCACCTCGAGTGCGCCGAAGGACTTGTGGACGCCGCGCACGTCGACCGCGTGGACGTGCGCAGGCACGTCGGCGACATGGACGTGCGCAGGCACGTCGGCGGCATGAACGTGCGAATCTTCGGTCGTGGTCATTTCGTCGCTCCCCTCGGCGCACCGATCCCGGCATCACGGATCTCGCGGTACTTCGCCAGCAGCTTCTGACGCGGGGTGAGCGGCAGGGCACGCGCCGAGCCGCGGGCGTAGTGACGCTCGACGTAGTACTGGATGATGGACAGCACGGTGGTGAGCAGGATGTACCAGACGGTGGCGACCATGAGCAGCGGCACCACCCGGCCGTTGCGTCCGAAGATCACCTGGACCTGGTAGAACAACTCGGCGATCGCCATCGTGGACACGATCGAGGTGCCCTTGAACAGGCTGATGACCTCGTTGGCCGCGTTGGGCAGGATTGCACGCATCGCCTGCGGCAGGACGATTTTGACGAACTGCCGGTACCGCGGGATGCCCAGTGCGTTGGCCGCCTCGATCTGTCCGTGATCCACGGAGATGATGCCGGCGCGGATGATCTCCGCGGAGTAGGCGGCCTGGTGCAGCGCCAGGCCGATCACCGCGGCGGTGAAGCCGGAGATCACGCCGGTCACGTTGAATTCGAAGAAGCTCGGGCCGAACGGAATACCCAGCGACAGCGTCTGGTACAGGTACGCGATGTTGAACCAGAACAGCAGCTGCACGATCAGTGGAATCGAGCGGAACGCCCAGATGTAGATCCACGAGATGACCTGCAGCACCGGATTGTTCGACAGGCGGGAGACGGCGAGCAGCACGCCGAGACCGAAACCCAGAATGCTGCCCCACAAGGTCAGCTTCACCGTCATCCACAGCGCCGCCAGCACCGATTCGGCGGTGAAGTAGCGGGCGAAGGTCGCCCAGTCCCAGCCGGGGTTGGTGGCGAGGCCGTGCAGGAACTGCGCGACGACGATCAGCACCGCGATGCTGATCACCCAGCGCCACGGGTGCGGGGTACGTGCGACGACGAGATCCGCGTCGTCGACGTCGTCGGGTGCCGGTGGCGCGGGGCGGTTGCGGGTCGGCGCGCTCACGCCGGCCTGCCGGACGCTGCAGACATGGAGGTGCCTTTCGAGCTGGACGGGGGAATCCCGGAATGTCGGATGTGGGGACCGGACTGTCAGCGACAGCGGCACGACGCGCCGCGGCACAGATCGATGTGCCGTCGACGCCAGGACGCGCGCTCGTTGCTACTCATGGCCGGGCCTTCCCTCGGTCCCCTCGGGAGCGGCGACCGTCGAACAAGAGATTGGGCGCGAGCGCCGTCCGGGTCACTGATTGAAATCCGGATGATTCGAACACACCCCGGATTTCACCCCCTCATCCATGTCACCCGGGATGAGGAGGCCGGGCGCGGGGGTGGACGGTGACGGTCGACGGCAGCCGGTCCGTAGACTGCGGTCGGTGACTGCGTTCGAACTGTTCCTCGTCGCCCTGGCCGGTCTGGGTGCCGGCGCGATCAATGCCCTCGTCGGCTCCGGCACCCTCATCACGTTCCCGACCCTCGTGGCGTTCGGGGTACCGCCGGTGACCGCGACGATGTCGAACGCGGTCGGGCTCGTCGCCGGTGGGGTGTCGAGCACATGGGGCTATCGACGCGAACTGCGTGGCCAGTGGCCGCGGTTGCGATGGCAGATCCCCGCGTCGCTGTCCGGCGCGCTGCTCGGGGCATGGTTGCTGTTGCACCTGCCGGAGTCGGCGTTCGAGACGATCGTGCCCGTGCTCATGGTGCTGGCGCTGACACTCGTGGTGCTGCAACCGAAGCTGCAGAAGTGGGTGCTGAAGCGGGCGGGCGGAACCGTGGACGAGCACATCGGCCCGGTGCGCCTGTCGATCCTCGTCGCAGGGACGTTCGCGGTCGGCGTGTACGGCGGCTATTTCACTGCGGCACAGGGCATTCTGCTCATGGGACTGTTCGGGGCGTTGCTGCACGACAACATCCAGCGGCAGAACGCGGCGAAGAACTTGCTCTCCCTGCTGGTCAACATCGTCTCGGCGACCACCTACACGCTCGTCGCGTTCGACCGGATCAACTGGGCGGTCGCCGGCGTCATCGCGGTCGGCTCGTTGATCGGCGGGGCGCTGGGATCACGCTACGGCCGTCGACTGTCCCCGGCCGCACTGCGCGGCGTCATCGTCGTCGTCGGCCTCATCGGGCTGTATCGCCTGCTCGGGTGAAACACGCGAAACCGTCCGTCCTGTCGGCACTTCGGCACTCCCAGTGCCGAAGTGCCGACGTCCGTCGGTCAGTCTCTCGGCGCGCGTGGGCGAGTCGTCGGCTGAGCGTTTTTCTCCGTTGCGGCCGGGTCGGATCCCGGCACGGCGATCCGCGCGGTCACGAGTGATCCCCCTGTGTCGGCAACCGGCGGTCGAGCAGACAGGAGCCGGTGACGCCACCGAAGTGGGTGACCGCGAGATCGGCGCTGCGCCAGATGCCATCTCCCCGGTCGATCGTCGACAGTCGGCGCACCCGCGCCTGCCCACGGAACGGACAGCCGGCGTCACGATCGGGCCCGGCCGCGACGAGTTCCAGTTTCCGCATCCACAGCGCGTTGCTCGTGGGTCGGTCGACGCCGTCGAGTCCGTGGAGCAGCGCCCGGGACAGCTGCGCGGCACCGAGTACGGCATCGATCACCGAAATCGACCGAGGCCACGCGGTTTCGGCTCCGCCGAAGGCAGTGGTGGTGTCGATGTCGATCTCCAGGGTCGCGGTGACGGAGTCGTCCTCGACGGTGAGGTCCCTCGCGGTGAGAGTGTGCGACTTGTATCCACCGAGATAGAACGGCGACACCGTCGCCGTCGACGGCCCGGGTACCCGGTCCGTTCCGCTGCCGTACTGCTCCCCGACTCCGACCGGGTGCACCAGTGTCATCGTTCCCCGGAACCGGCCGACCCGGAAGGTCGCAGTGGTCGCGACAGTGCCGTCCAGAGGCGGCGCGACGCCGGTCACGACCGCCGAGACCGGGACGCGGTGCAGGTCCTCCTCCGGCCGGGTTCCGGCGGTGATCTTGGTGTGCGCCACCCAGATGCGGGCCTGCTCGTCCGGTTCGAGTCTGCGCGCATGGCTCAGTCCGGTTTCGAGCAGTGACGCGGCCAGGGCCACCGCGTCGATGAACGACACGTGCGGGACGAGTTCTGTCGAACCCTTCTCGGACCAATCTCGGGGGTAGTCGAGGACCGCGATGGCGCGGTACTCGGTTCCCGGCCCGGTGGATCGGCCCAGATCCAGGTCGATGAGATCGTGGTTCACGTTCTTGTAGCCGCGTCCGAAATAGCGGCCGTCGGCGGCACCCAGCACCTCGTCGAGGGAAGAGTGCGCGGTCGGAGCGGTCACAGCGCACCCTCCATGTGCGTGCCGGCAGTGCCGCGTGCCGGCGGTGGCAACGTCACGACCTGACCAGCCCAGGACAGCCCCCATCGAACTCCCCCTACCAAGATCGAACTGTACGTGGGTATGTAACATACCCACGTACAGTCATGTGCGCCAGCCCAGGGGCACGGTCGTCCCGTCGACTCGCCGGGGGTGCACACCGGGTCGGTAGGATCCGCGAGGTGGAAACGCTTCCGTCACGGCGCGAGGAGTACGCGCTGCGCACCTACGATGCGCTCGTCGAGATCGGTGCCGATCTGTTCGCGGCCCAGGGGTATGCGAACACGTCGATCGAACAGATCGCCAGGATGGCACGCGTGACGAAAGGTGCTGTCTACCATCATTTCTCCGACAAGCAGGCGCTGTTCGCCGAGGCGTTCGAACGGGAGTGCGCAGCCTGCCTCGAGCGCGTCCGCGCGACGCTGGACCCGGAACCCGAGAACGCGATCGAGGCGATCGTCGACGGTCTCGCCCGGATCTTCGACGAGCATGCCGTCAATCCCCGGCTCCGGGCTCTTTCCCAGCAGGCCACCAGCGCGATCGGTGAAGCCCGGCGACGGGAGATCCAGGCCGGCAAATCCGTGCCCGTCGTGCGGGAACTGCTCGAACAGGCGACCCGGTCCGGCACCGTCGTCGGCATCGACGAGGACACCGCCGCGCGCATGATTCTCGAACTGGGCTTCTACGGTCTCGTCTCGTACGCCGACGATCCGACGCCGGAAACCCGCGCCGTCGTCGAGCACACACTCGGCAGCTTCATCCGGGGACTGTCCGTTCGTCCTCGGTGACGTCCAGCGCTCCGGCGACCGCGGATGACAAGATGGGGCGGTGAGCACACCCGAGGTCAATCCCGCCCCCGCCTGGACCTACCTGATGGACATGGACGGCGTGCTCGTCCACGAGGACGCGCTCATTCCGGGCGCGGACGCCTTCCTCAGTGAACTGCGTTCGAACGGAACGCCGTTCATGGTGCTGACCAACAACTCGATCCGGACGCCGCGCGATCTGCGGGCCCGGTTGCAGCGCACGGGACTCGACATCCCCGAGGAATCGATCTGGACGTCGGCGCTCGCGACCGCGACGTTCCTGGCGAACCAGCGGCCGGAGGGCACCGCATACGTCGTCGGCGAGTCGGGTCTGACGACGGCGCTGCACGACATCGGTTACGTGCTCACCGACAGCGATCCCGACTACGTGGTGCTCGGCGAGACCCGCACCTATTCGTTCGAGGCGATAACGACGGCCATCCGGCTCATCGAGCGCGGCGCGCGGTTCATCGCGACGAATCCCGATCCGACCGGTCCGTCGCTCGAGGGTTCGCTTCCGGCGACCGGCGCCGTCGCGGCGCTCATCACGCGAGCAACCGGTCGTGAACCGTACTTCGTGGGCAAGCCGAACGCGCTCATGATGCGGTCCGCACTGCGAGCGATCGGGGCGCACTCGGCGTCGACGGTGATGATCGGCGACCGCATGGACACCGACATCGTCGCCGGTCTGGAAGCGGGGCTTCAGACATTGCTCGTGCTCACCGGCATCTCGACGCGCGCGTCGGTCGAGTTGTACCCCTACCGGCCCACGCGGATCATCGAATCGGTCGCAGATCTGGTGGGACGCACCACGAATCCGTTCTGACGTCGCCTTCCGGCCCCCACCGGGCCGGAAGGCGACAGCGCCCCGCCACCGAGAGGATGAGGCTCTCGGTGGCGGGGCCGGCTATCTGTCAGGTGCCTGTCAGCCGATGCTGAAAGGCTGTCCCCACAGGGTGACCTGCTGGGTGTCGGTCGCCGTGTTGACCGTGACCTTCACGAAGCTGCGGGCCTGGGCGTAGCCGGCGCAGCCGTCGACCTTGAGGGTGGAGTCACCCCAGGTGACGCTGCCTTCCTTACCCTTGAACATCATGAACGGGCGGTTGACCCGCTCGCCGAAGGCGTTCTCCTGCTCCAGGTCGAGGACGTGGAAGTTGACAGCCTGGCCCGGCGAAAGGGTGACGCCGACATTGGCATTCAAGCCGGACTTCATGGTGACACCAGTCGAATCCTTGAGATCCCCGCTGCCAGTTGCGCCGGCACCACCCGTACCGGTGATGTTGACCTGGCAACCGACGACGTAGCCCGGCTGGATCCGGCCACCGGTGACGCCCGGGCCATCCAGCTTGACCTCGGCGCGGCCGGAAACCCACACATTGCGGTGCGTCGGGGTGGCGCCCAGGGACGCGTTGATGTTGGCGGACTCGTTCGTGCGGGTCACCGTGACGGTGGTGGTGCCGACCTTCTCCGTGATGGTGCCGTCCGGCAGGGGCACGAAGGTGTCGGCGTTGGCCGCCCCCACGGAGGCGAAGCCGATCGCGACCGCGACGGTGGCGCCGACACCGGCCGCCTGAAGACCGCGACGCAGGCCCTTGGTGATGCTGGTTTTCATGTCTTCTCTCTCGAGTTTCCGGCTCGCATGAGCGAGCAGTCAGTCAGGGTCTGGCGCGGTGTTCAGCCGATGCTGAACGGCTGACCGTACAGAGTGGTCTTGACGTAGTCGTTGCCCACGATCTCGAGGACCGTGTAGGCACGTGCCTGCGCCTGACCGCCGCAGCCCTGCTGGCTGAGCTCGGCATCCTTGTACTGGATGGTGTACGTGGTGTTGGGCTTGGTGATGTCCTTGCCCTCGACATGCACGAACCGCACCTGGCCCGGCTGCAGCGGAACCGCGAGCGAAGCCGATGGGCCCACCGAGTTCGTGACGGTGGAAGCCAGGCTCGTGAGAACACCCTCCGGCGACAGAGCACCCGTGGTCGTGCCAGAGGTGCCGAAGTTGATGCCCAGGTTGCCCTTCAAGCCGGAGATGTCGACCTGGCAGCCGATGATGTAGCCGGTGTTGATGCGCGAGACACCGTGGGTCGAGGAGTTGTTGGTGCCGTTCAGGCTCGAGGTGCTGCCGTCGGTCTTGCCGGCTTCGGTCGGCAGCTTGAGGTCGCCGATCTCGGCCTTGACCGTGCCGGACACCCACGCGACGCGGCCGGCGCCGTGCCCGGCAAGCGAGGGCGAGACAAGCGCGTTCTCACCGGTGCGCGAGATCTTTGCCGCGACACCCGGTGCCGCGATCTCGCCGTCTGCCAGCGGAACGAGGGTATCGGCGTTCGCCGCACCTGCGGACAGGAACCCCAGTGCGATGGCTGCGGCAGCGGCGACGCTGCCGATCCGGGCGCCGCGGCGCAGTCCGGACGCGTGCTTCTTGCTCAATTGGTACCCCTACTCAGGTGTGTGCGGTGCCCGTCCTCGCGGAGGGCACGGTCGAGCACGCCGATCTCCGGGCAGCAGAGATCGACTGGTATGTGTCACAGCTTTTCGCGTCGTGCGAATAGCCCTCTTGCGCAAAGGACCTCGACGCGCGGTCGACTGTCGCCCCACAGGGCACTGTGGCCGTCCCAGAACCCTCCGGCCTCAGTTCGTGACGAACGATAACACGGGTTGTGAATAGCACCACTAACGATTTCCGAGGTGTGAGCCAGATCACCTTTCGGTGAAAATTACGTAAGGAGAAGGTCAAGTCGACTCGTCCCAGTAACGGTGTCCGAAGTGCGAATATTACTGTCCGGTAACTGTTTTCGTCCTCGTTGCGCACTCTCCGGAGAGCAAAGCCCTATAGAGTGACACATCACAACAAGTTAAAACCATGTTACTGGCGGTTGCACACACCTCGTGTCGTACCGGCTGTATGCAATCGCCCGCCGGATTCCGCAACCAACACCGGTCTCGGCGTCACACGGACACACCGGCGCGACGCAACGCGCGGCGGACCCGCTCGACGAGGACGTCCGGCCGGCTGTACAAGAGGTCGGCACCGACGCGGATGACCGTCCACCCCAGTTCCGGCAACAGCGCATAGCGGTCGATGTCGAGCGTCCGCTGCTTCCGGTCCGTCCAATGATGCGCGCCGTCGTACTCGCCCAGGACCTTCCACCGCTTCCAACCCATGTCGGCACGCGCCACGAATCCGACCTCGTCGAGAATTTCGATCTGGGTCTCCGGTCTCGGGAGCCCTGCACGGATCAGCAGCAGACGGGTGTGCGTTTCCGGCGGCGACGCAGCGCCGCCATCAGCGAGTTCCAGCACTTTCCGCATCGACACCAGGTTCCGCGCACCTTTACATTGTGCCGCAACGGATTCGATCTCACCGATCTTCAGACCGGTTGCGTTACACAGTGAATCCACCCTTTCGACGCACCGGTCCAGGTTGTCACCGCGAGCAAGATCGAAACCGGTCCGCGCGGGCGTGGTAACCGTGAAGCCCGCGACCACACACGTTTCGACCTCGGAGATGTTGTGTACGACGATGCCCGGCGTCGACCTCAGCTTGCCCGGTCTGATGATCTCCGCAGGAAGTTTCGGATCGAGCCACTTCGCGCCGTGCACTGCCGCTGCAGAGGTCCCCGCCAGTACGCCGCTCGAGCCGGCCCACAACCAGGCGGCGTGCGCACGCCGCAGTGCCGTTGCTTCGAGACCTGGAGCGATGTACACGTTGCGGTGCAGTTTCACGAAGTGGTGTGCCAGTTGGTATCGCGTCACCGCCCCCGCTGCCAGCGCCGCCGTTCCGGTGAACGGCTCGTCGAAGTCGACCATGACGAGGAGCGTCCCCCGCGGCACGAGCCTCCGGAACCCCGAAGCCCCCGATTGTGGACAACTTCGTACCTGTCCACAGATCGGAAGGGGACGAGACCGGCGTTGTGCTCGATCTTCGGCCCCGATATCGACAACAACACCGGTTTCGGCGAGACACTGAGTCTCACCACCACCTCCACCAGTAGGACCAGCAGTACACGTAGTGCAACCCACTGCGGACGAACCACCACGAATAGTGGTGATCGCCGCATCCATGGTATTGGGAGTCAGCGCAAGGAAACAGGAATTCCCGCGACCACGAGGGTCACCGCGTCCGACACCTCGGCGACACGAGTATTGAGTCGGCCCAGCAAATCTCGGAACAGCCGACCCGACGCCGTCGCCGGAACCACACCGCTACCCACCTCGTTGGTCACAGCGACGACCGGAACCGCACACGCTTGCCACGCGCCGATCAATTCCTCGATGTCGGCGTCGACCGCGGCGACGTCTGCTCCGTCCCACACGCCGTGCAGATCCAAGCGCGCGGTGAGCCACGTACCGAGGCAGTCGACGAGCAGCGGCGCCGTCGCGGACCGCAATACCTCGGCGACGTCCACCGTCTCGAGCGTCGCCCACGAGTCCGGTCGCCGCTCCCGGTGCAGCGCCACCCGCTGCGCCCATTCGGCGTCCCCCTCGCGGACGCCACCCGTCGCCACGTACGTGACCGACGGGAACTTCGAGCACAACTCTTCCGCGTGCCGGGACTTCCCCGACCGCACCCCACCGAGCACCAGCGTCCGATGTCCCCCAACGCGCCTGCCGCGGCACACGTGCACCACCTCGCCGTCGCACCCGGCACGGGCGCCGCATTTCCGCAGTCGCTCTCCGAGCTCCGCCATCACGGGATTGTGGTGACCGAGATGCACCGCAACCACATCCGTCGTGTCCGCGATCGCGCCGACGTCGCGCATTCCGTCCACCATCGCCGCGAACTCCGGCAACCCGAGATGCCCGTCGGACAGATCGGAACGGTCACCGAACGTTTCCTCGAGGAACACTGCGTCGTACCCCGCGTCGCGCACGCCGTCGAACCACTCCGCCGGCCACACGCCTGTATCGCAGGCCCACAGCAGCCGCGACCCGTGCGCATCGGCGAGATCGTAGAGTACGGCATCGCCGTCGCGGAATACCCGGTGGCGCGCCGGAAGGACCCGTATGTCGTACTCCCCCACCGCCAGACGGTCGCCCGCCGTCACCGGAACGAAGCGCACCGGATCATCCGGCCCCACCCAGGGACGGCACACGTCCAGCGCATCGACCGGACCGATCACCTCGAGTTCGTGCCCCGTCTCGATCCACGACCGGAACAGCAGTACCTGTGGTCCCAGATGGTCGGCGTGCGAATGGGTGAGCAGCAGGTGCCGCACCCCTGCCAGCGTCCTGCCCGCGCGCACCGCCGCCCGGGGAGCTTCGGGCCCGCAGTCGAGCATGAGCACGTCGTCGACGAGAGCCGCTGTCTGCCCGCGGATTTCACCGCGTCGCTCTGCATCGAGGCACGAGGGACAACGGCAGAACGGGTTGGGCCACCCGTCGGCAGCACCTGTCCCGAGAAGTACGACCTCCATCACGCATCCTCCCGTTCCCGCAGGGGCAGCACCGCCCGGCCGTCACGGCGGTCGAGCACTTCGACCCGCGCCCCGTACACCTGCGCGATCCGGTCGGCGGTGAGGACCTCGGCGGGCGGTCCGTCGGCGACGATTCGCCCCCGGTCGAGGAGGACCAGGCGCTGGCCGTACTGGGCCGCGGACGTGAGATCGTGCATCGCGGCGATCACCGTGAGGCTCTCCTCGCAGCGCATCGAGTCGACGAGGTCGAGCACCTGCTGTTGATGACCGATATCGAGGGCACTGGTGGGTTCGTCGAGCAGCAGCACGTCGGGTTGCTGCGCCAATGCGCGCGCCAGCACGACTCGTTGCAGTTCTCCGCCGGACAACGCGGTCGCCGAGCGGGGCGCGAAGTCTTCGAGTTCGAGCCGGGCGATGACCCGGTCGACGATCTCCAGATCATGCGCTTTCTCACTGCCGAAACGCGGAATGTGGGCGGTGCGTCCGAGCCGGATCAGTTCCCGCACGGTCACCCCGTCGGGAACTATCGGTCGCTGCGGCATCAGCGCGACCGCCCGCGCCACGGCGCGTCGACCGGACTTACGGGGCGTCACGCCGGCGACGCTGATGTCGCCGGTCGCATCGACCAGTCCGGCGATCGAATGCAGCAGTGTCGTCTTCCCCGAACCGTTGGGTCCCACGAGCGACACCCACGTTCCGGCGGACACGACGAGATCGATGTCGTGGAGGACCTCGACTCCTCCGCGCTTGGCGGACACCGACTTACACGTCACGGTCATGCGACGCCTCGGCTGCGACGCAGGACGAACAGGAAGAACGGTGCGCCGATCGCTGCGGTGACGACACCGATCGGCAGTTCGGCCGGTGACATCGCGGTGCGCGCGAGGATGTCGGCGAGAACGATGAAGGCCGCACCCACCATGAGCGACAGCGGAAGCAACAGTCGGTGGCCGGGCCCGACGACGAGGCGCACCGCGTGCGGGATGACGATGCCGACGAATCCGATCAGTCCGCTGGCGGACACCACGGCAGCGGTGCCGAGGGTGGCCACACCCACCAGAACCAGACGGACCCGGGCCGGGTCGATGCCGAGACTCGATGCTTCGACGTCACCGACCGACATGACGTCGAGGGTCCGCCGGTGCAGCGCGATGACGGCGACCGAAACGATCACGTAGGGCAGGATCGTGACGACGTCGGACCATCCGTCGGTGGACAGGCGACCGAGCATCCACGAATACACCTGGCGCAGCGTGTCGTCGTGCAGCTGCATGAAGAACGTCTGGATGGCGTTGGCGAACGCAGCGACGGCGACACCGGCGAGGATGATGACCACTTCGGTGCGCCCGGTGCCGACGGAGCGTCCGAGCACGTACGTGGCGGCCACCGCGAGCAGACCACCGGCGAATGCGGCGATCGGCACGCCGGCGAATCCGGCTGCGCCGCCGACGACGATGGCGAGGGTCGCCCCGAGACCCGCACCGCTCGACACTCCGAGGAGGTAGGGATCGGCGAGCGGGTTGCGGAACACGCCCTGGTAGGCGGCTCCGGCGATCGCGAGCATCGCGCCGACCACGGCACCGAGAGCCACGCGCGGCATACGGATGTTCCACAGGATCGCCTGCTGACGCGTGGACAACCCGGAGTCGACGTCGACGAACGGCAGCGCGTCGACCATGTCGAGGAGGACACCGCGCGCGGTGAGCCCGGCGGGACCGACGAGGATCCCGAGGAGCATCGCGGCGAGGAGAACGAGCGCCGCGCCACCCAGCACGAGGGCGCGGCGGCGCGGCGTCGATGTCACGGTGTGGGCTGGACTGCCGGGGCAGCCGCGACGATCGCGGCGAGTTCGCGCACGAGATCCACGATGCGCGGACCCCATCGGCTGGCGATGTCCTCGTCGAGGACGTAGACGCGGCCGTCGCGCACCGCGCTGAGTTCGTTCCAGCCGGCGCGCGCGGCGACGACTTCCGGAGTCACGCCGCAGCATTGCCCGTCGGCGAGGAACACGACATCGGGGTTCTGTTCGAGGATGAACTCGTTCGACAGCTGCGGGTAGCCGTTGCCCCCGGTGGCGATGGAGGTGAGGCCGAGCATCCCGTAGATCTGCCCGATGTAGGTGTCGTCGGTAACGCTGTAGAAGGTGTTGTCGAGTTCGTGGTAGTAGGTGAGCGGAGTTTCCCGTTCGGGGAGCCCGGCGAGGATCTCGTCGATGTCCGTCTTCATCTGCGCGACGAGTTCGGCCGCCTCCCCGACGTGTCCGGTGGCTGCGCCGAGCTGCTCGATCTGCGTGTAGGTGTCGTCCAGGTTCTCGGCCGCGGGAAGGATCAGGGTCTCGACCCCGGCCTGTTCGAGTCCGGCGACGAGATCTGCCGTGTCGGCGTTGGAAACCACGAGGTCGGGTTCGTATCCGAGGATCGCCTCGACATTGGGGGTGAAACCCGACAGGTCGGTGACGGGGGCCTCGGCCGGGTAGTCGGACCGGTCGTCGACGGCGATCACCTGGTCGCCGGCGCCGATGGCGTAGAGCATCTCGGTGCTGGTCGGGCTCAGCGACACGATGGCCTGCGGGACGTCGGCGGAAGCCGAGTCGGTTTCACCGGCGGGAGACGTGTCGTCGCCACCGGAGCACCCGGCGGCGAAGAGAGCGAATACCGCGATGCCGGCGGCGAACAGCCGTCGGGTGTTGTCGAGGGGCACAGCCATCCTCCGTTACTCGGAGGACGAAAACAGCACGGCTGCAACGGACGCGTTGCGGCACGTCACCGTCCTTCGTCCGAGGACCAGTACGTACGGGCCCGCGACGCCGGCTGACCTGGCTCACCCGAGGAACGGGACTCACAGTTGCGGGACAGCGCCGGATTCACACCGACTTCACCGAAACGCAGCGGGTGCCCTGTCGACGTGACAGGACACCCGCAGCGTAGCCCACGGCGTACCAGGTCAGGACAGCGCCTGCTGGAGATCCTCGAGGAGATCCTGGGGATCCTCCAGGCCCACGGACAGGCGCACCACCCCGTCGGCCAGGCCGATCGCGGCGCGTCCCTCCGGGCCCATTGCGCGGTGCGTCGTCGTCGCCGGGTGCGTGATGAGCGACTTCGCGTCACCGAGGTTGTTGGAGATATCGACGATCCGCAGCTTGTTGAGCAGCTCGAACGCCTTCTTCTTGCCTTCGCCCTCGGCGGCGGCGAGCTCGAAGGTGATGACGGTTCCGCCGCCGCTCATCTGCGACCGGGCGAGTTCGTGCTGTGGATGCGATTCGAGGTACGGGTACTTGACCCAGTTCACCGCGTCCTGCGTCTCGAGGAACCGGGCGATTTCGAGCGCGGTGTCCACCGAGCGCTGCACGCGCAGCGGCATCGTCTCGAGGCCCTTGAGCAGCGTCCAGGCGTTGAACGGGCTCAGCGCCGGACCGGTGTGGCGGATGAGCTGCTGCACGGGCCCGTCGATGTAGTCCTTCGGACCGAGGATGGCACCACCGAGCACGCGGCCCTGGCCGTCGATGTGCTTGGTCCCGGAGTAGACGATGATGTCGGCACCGAGGTCGAGGCTGCGCTGCAGCAGCGGGGTCGCGAACACGTTGTCCAGCACCACTTTCGCGCCGGCAGCGTGTGCCATCTCCGAGACCTTGCGGACGTCGACGAGGGTCTGCATCGGGTTCGACGGCGTCTCGAAGAACACCGCGGTGGTCGGCACCGACAGTGCCTGCTCCCACTGGTCGAGGTCCTCGCCGTCGACGAACACGGTCTCCACACCCCACCGGGGCAGGATCTCGTTGCACACCACGAAGCACGAACCGAACAGGCTGCGGGCCGCGACGAGGCGGTCGCCCTTCCCGAGCAGCGCACCGAGCGCGGTGAACACCGCGGACATGCCGCTGGCGGTGGCGTACGCGCCTTCGGCACCGTCGAGCAGCCGCAGACGCTCCTCGAACATCTTCACGGTCGGGTTGCCGTACCGGGAGTAGACGAAGTGGTCGACTTCACCGGTGAAGGCCTGCTCGGCGGCCTCGGCGGATTCGTACACGAAGCCGGAATTGAGGTACAGCGCCTCGGAGGTCTCCTCGAATCCGGAGCGCAGCAGGCCGCCGCGGACACCGACCGTGGCCGGGCGCACCGAATCGGGCAGTGGCCGCTGGAACGCGCCACCCTGGGGAATTGCACTCACGACTGCCTCCACGGCAGGCCCGCGGCCCGCCAGCCCTGGGCGCCGCGATGACCCTCGGGGTCGAGGGCGCCTTCGAATCCTTCGAGAACGTTGTAGGACGGGGTCAGGCCCGCAGCGGTCGCCGCGACGGCAGCACCGATGGAACGCTGCCCCGAGCGACACAGGAAGACGACCGGCCCTTGGTCGATGCCGGCCTCGCGCAGTTCGTCGACGAACCGGGGGTTGGGCGCACCGGTCGGGTAGCCGACCCATTCGACGAAGACGGTGCGGCGACCGATGGACGAGGTCTCGGGAACCCCGACGTATTTCCACTCGGCGTCGGTACGCACATCGACGAGCACGGCATCCGGGTTTTCCTGCAGCAGCTCCCAGGCTTGCTGCGGCGTTATATCACCTGCGTAGCTCACCGCACCAGCTTTCCACAGACGTGTCGGGACCTGCGAGCCGGGCGGGGGTCAGGCGGTGCAGATCCGCCAGTCGCCGTCGACCCGCGTCAGCGACCAGACGACCGTCTCCTGCGTTCCGTCGACGGTGGTGCGTGCCTCGACGCGGCCCCGGTCCCCGTCGATGTCGACGGTGCCGAACTCGTCGATCCGGACTTCCCCGTCGACGTCGGCGAGCGGTGCCTGATCGGCGGACAGCTCGGCGCAGCGAAGCCGCGTCATCGCATCGTCGTCGTCGGCGTTGTGTGCTCCCACGTAGGCGTCGACCGTCCGGGACACCAGATCGGAGTCGCTCAGGGGTTCGTCGGACGACCCGAAGACCTGCCCGGCGACGACGACGAGGATGAGTACGACCACGACGGCGAGGGCCCCGAGGATCGGCCCGGCGGTGCTGCGTTCGGGCTCGTCGGGGTCCGGTTCGGGTGCGGGTCGCTTGTCTGCCATGCCCCCGATCCTAGGTGGAGGACGATCGCCGCCGGTCGGGGCGCATTTGCCTCAATAAACCCTCTCGAGGTAGGAATTGGTTCATGGCCTACGCACACCTCGTTCGACGTCTTGCCGTCGACCTCTGTCGTGTGTCTGCCCATATGTGTTGTCGCTGAAGCGATTCCCCACCCAGCTGCGTTCTGTGCGCACTCGCCGCCCGTCTGCCGCGGCACCGTGTCGGCCCATCAGAGGGCAACCTAAATTAAGCTGAATCACGTCCGTCCGTTCTCCGAAGAGGTAGTTGACCCCTGATGACCGATCAGACTCGTCCCCTTCGCGTCGCCATCGTCGGTGCCGGTCCCGCCGGTATCTACGCCGCCGATGCGCTCATGAAGTCCGACACTGCGCAGGATCCCGGGGTCAGCATCGACCTGTTCGAACGCATGCCGGCGCCGTTCGGCCTGATCCGCTACGGCGTGGCCCCGGACCACCCGCGCATCAAGGGCATCATCACCGCCCTGCACAAGGTGCTCGACAAGCCGCAGGTCCGCCTGCTCGGCAACCTCGACTACGGCACCGACTTCACCCTCGAGGACCTGAAGCGGTTCTACGACGCGGTGATCTTCTCCACCGGCGCCAACGCCGACCGGGCCCTGAACATCCCCGGCATCGACCTCGACGGCAGCTACGGCGCCGCCGACTTCGTGTCCTGGTACGACGGCCACCCGGACGTGCCGCGCGAGTGGCCGCTCGACGCCGAGAAGGTCGCGGTGCTCGGGGTCGGCAACGTCGCCCTCGACATCGCCCGCGTGCTCGCCAAGACCGGCGACGAGCTGCTGCCGACCGAGATCCCGCCGAACGTCTACGAGGGCCTGAAGAAGAACAAGGCCGTCGAGGTGCACGTCTTCGGTCGCCGCGGCCCGGCGCAGGCCAAGTTCACCCCGCTCGAGCTGCGCGAACTCGACCATTCGCCCACCATCGAGGTCATCGTCGATCCGGAGGACATCGAGTACGACGAGGGCTCCGAGCTCGCACGCCGCAACTCCAAGCAGGTCGACATGGTCGCCAACACCCTGCAGGACTGGGCGATCCGCGACGTGGGCGACCGCCCGCACAAGCTGTTCCTGCACTTCTTCGAGTCGCCCACCGAGGTGCTCGGCGAGAACGGCAAGGTCGCCGGCCTGCGCACCGAACGCACCGAGCTCGACGGCACCGGCAACGTCCGCGGCACCGGCAGGTTCAACGACTGGGAGGTCCAGGCGGTCTACCGCGCGGTCGGCTACCTGTCGCAGAACATCGCGCAGCTGCCGTTCGACGACCAGGCCGGCACCGTCCCCAACGAGGCCGGGCGCGTCGTCGCCGACGAGACCGCCGAGGGTCACGACCGGTTCCTGCCGCACACCTACGTCACCGGCTGGATCAAGCGCGGCCCGGTCGGCCTGATCGGCCACACCAAGGGCGACGCGAACGAGACGGTCGCGAACCTGCTCGAGGACCACGCCAAGGGCCGCCTGAACACCCCGGCCGAGCCCGACGCGGATGCCGTCGTCGCGTTCCTCGAGGGCAAGCAACTGCCCTACACCACGTGGCAGGGCTGGTACCGCCTCGACGCGCACGAACGCAGCCTGGGCGAGGCCGAGGGCCGCGAGCGCGTGAAGGTCGTCGAGCGTGACGACATGTTCCGCGCCTCGGAACCCCACAAGGCCTGACCGGGGGGACAGCCCCTCTTTTCCGAGCGAACGGTACGTTCCGTCGGTTGAAACCGCCTGATCCGATGGAACGTACCGTTCGCTCGTTTCGGGGGGGAGGGTCCGGAGCGGGACTCAGAGGACGAACAGCACGGCCCACAGCCAGGCGCCGGCGGCGACGAGACCGCCGAGCAGTTCCACGAGCATCGACAGGCCGACCGCCTTGGTCGCCTCGACCGTCGAATCCCACGCGCCGCGGTGGGTGCGGTGCCGCTGCGCCTCGGACAGGTACATGCCGAGCAGGAAGCCCAGCACCAGGCCGATCACCGGCACCACGAAGAATCCGACGATCCCGACGAGCCCACCGACGACGAGCGAGCGGGTCGGCACACCCGCCTGCCGGATCCGTTTGCCGGGCCACGTGTACTTCACGACGCCGGTGACGACCAGGGCGACCGTCGCGATCGCGAACACGACCCACGCGGTGGTCCCGCCGGTGAGGATCGCCCACAGCAGGATCGCGCCGAAGATCAGGATGGTGCCGGGCAGGATCGGCACGACGATCCCGAACAGGCCGACGAGGATCGCGAGGCCGACGAGGGCCTCCG